>JAPLSD010000352.1 GCA_026398835.1 Pseudomonas sp. | reverse complement strand
GGGTTGTCGATTCCGGCAGCCTTGACGAGACCGTTGCATGCTCAATTACCTGTGGTTTTTTCTTGCGGCGGTGTTTGAAATCGCCGGTTGCTACGCGTTCTGGATGTGGTTGCGCCAGGGTAAAAGTGCCTGGTGGATTGCCCCTGCATTACTTAGCCTGACGCTCTTCGCGTTACTGCTGACCAAGGTTGAAGCGACCTACGCCGGCCGCGCCTATGCGGCTTACGGCGGCATCTACATTATTGCGTCCATTGGCTGGCTGGGGGTGGTGGAGCGGATCCGCCCCTTGAGTTCGGACTGGCTGGGCGTGGCTCTGTGCGTGATCGGTGCGAGCATCATTCTGTTTGGTCCACGATTTTCCAGCGTCTGACATCTTCTTCCCGCGATCGCAAAGACTTGAAAGGGCTTTCTGTCAGGCGCATCTACGTGCGGCGTAGGGTTGGACTGTTTTAGTGCTGGCGCATTGAAGGCAGTCGGCGCTCCGGGCATCTTCAAGGCCCGGTAACCCTAAGGACCAGTGCCATGCTCGTATTAAGCCGCGTTGTGGGCGAGTTGATTTCCATCGACGACACTATCTCTATACGCATACTCTCAGTGAACGGAAACAACGTTCGCTTCGGCATCGAGGCGCCCAAAGAGGTCGAGGTGCATCGGGCGGAAGTTTACGAACGCAACCAGGCCCGAACGGCGCAAACCAAACGCAGCGGATAGCGTCAATCAAACAGCTCTTTGGGCACGTCGTGCTTGAGCATCAGCTGGCATTGCTGGCTTTCCGGATCGAAGACAATCAGCGCCTGACCTTTGGTCAATGCCTGGCGAACCCGCAGCACACGGGTTTCCAACGGAGTTTCGTCGCCATTGTCGGTGCCGTCTCGGGTGACGAAGTCTTCGATCAGACGGGTCAGGGTGTCGACTTCAAGTTGGTCGTACGGAATCAGCATAGGCACCTCTGGTAAACAATCCCGGCGATGCTACTGGGCTTGGGCCTGCGCGACCAGTCAAAGCATGGCTGCCAGCTTGTTTGTGTAGTGTCTGATCTACCGTCTTCGCGGGCAATCGAACGTCGCCCGGCCCTTCTCACAGGTTATGCGCACTCCTTGTGGGAGCGGGCTTGCCCGCGAATGCAATCGACCAGACACATCCGGTGTCACTGCCGAACGAGCCAGCTATTGATCACTCACTATATTTTTGAGAGTTCAACAGCTCAGGAGGCAAAGGAATGCCTGTGTACAGTTCACATCGCCTGCGAAAAGGACGCTATTCAGAGGCTGGTCAAGTCTATCTTCTTACTGCCGTGGTACTGGGGCGTGAACCAATCTTTAGCGATTTCTCCACCGGGCGTTTACTTGTCAATGAATTCAAACAGGCTGAGCGGGAGAGGTCCGCTCAATCGCTGGCCTGGGTGGTGATGCCCGATCATTTCCACTGGTTGATCGAGTTGCAGAACGCCAGCCTTGGCGAACTAATGAGAAGAACAAAATCGAACGCTGCGAGAGCAGTTAATGGCAACCGGCAACGCAATGGCCCGCTCTGGCAGACTGGTTACCATGATCGGGCTATTCGCAGTGAAGAGGATTTGCTCGAAGTGGCCCGTTACATTGTGGCAAACCCCGTGCGGGCCAGGTTGGTAAAGCGAGTCGGAGACTATCCACTTTGGGATGCTGTCTGGTTGTGATGAGGTTGCCTTTAAGGCCCCTTCGCGGGCAAGCCCGCTCCCACAGGTTACTCTGCGCCACAGGTTTTGTGTCCTGACTGACCGGGATTACGCCTTACCGCGAATCAACTGGCGCAAGGCAAAGCGATTCGGATGACAGGCCTCGGCCACGCTTCTGGGCAGTGGCAGCGGTTCGTTGTCCAGCCAGGCGGCGAGTAACTCCCCTGACAGTGGCGCAGTGATCAAGCCGCGTGAGCCGTGGCCGCTGTTGACGTACAAACCATCCAGCCAGGGGCAACGGATGTCGGGCACTTGTCGGGCGTCTTTGCTCAGCGCGGCGTAGGTCTGGGCGAAGGCCTGGTGATCGGCCAATGGGCCGACGATGGGTAAGTAGTCGGGGCTGGTGCAGCGAAAGGCTGCGCGACCTTGAAGCTGTTCCGGGTCCAGTTGTTCGGCGTGCAAGCGGCTAACCAGATCGGTCGAGATTTCGTTCAGCAACTCCAGGTTGCCCACGTGCTCGGCCGTGGTCGGGGTCAGGTCATCGCTCTTGAAGTCGAAGCTGGCGCCCAGGGTGTGTTCGCCCAGGCGAGCCGGTGCGACATAGCCTTCGGCGCAGACCACGGTGGCCAGGCTCGCGCTTTCAGGCGTTTGTGCCAGACGTGTGATTTGTCCGCGAATACGTTTGAGCGGCAGCTCGGCGCTTGCCGCAAAGCGCTTGATCTCGGCGGCACCGGCCAGAATGACCACGGGTGCTGAAGCCAGCAATCTTGAACCGTCCCAGACTTGCCATTGGTCATCAAGCTTGCGCAGCTCCAATGCATCGTGATGCGTCAGCACTTCAATCGCCGGATGCGCCGCTTGCCACTGACACAAGGCGGGCGGATGAACCCAGCCACCTTCGGGAAAGAACAAACCGCCATGAGCCAGCGCGATACCTGCC
>JAPLSD010000170.1 GCA_026398835.1 Pseudomonas sp. | reverse complement strand
TGATCGACGCCGCCGGCGGGCGCAATATCCTCGATGACGTCGACGCCAGCTGGACCCGGGTCAACTGGGAAACCGTGGTCGAGCGCAATCCGCAGGTGATCGTGATCGTCGACTATGGCGAAGTCAGTGCCGAACAGAAGCGGCAGTTCCTGGAAAACAACCCGGCGCTGCAATCGGTCGACGCGATCAAAAATCAGCGGTTCATCGTTATCCCCTATGTCCAGGCCACTCCGGGTATCGATAACGTCGCGGCGACTGAAACCATGGCCAAGGGTTTCCACGGCGAATGATCAACCGTCGTTATGCCCTGCTACTGATCGGTCTCGGCGCACTGCTGTTGGCGTCCTGCGTGGTGTCGCTGGCTTTTGGTTCGGCGCGGGTGCCGGTGGACGTGGTCTGGCGAATTCTGCAGTACAAGGCGCTCGGCCTCGGCGAGGTGAGCTGGAGTGCCGGGCAGGAACACATCGTCTGGCTGATTCGCGTGCCGCGCATGTTGCTCGGTGCGTTGGTGGGCGCCGGGTTGGCATTGATTGGCGCGGTGCTGCAAGCGGTGACCCGCAACCCGTTGGCCGATCCTCACTTGCTGGGTGTGACCTCCGGCGCCACCTTGGGTGCAGTCATCGTGGTGCTGCATGTCGGCGAAATCGTCGGTCTGCTCACCCTGCCGATTGCGGCGTTTATCGGTGCACTACTGAGCATGCTGGTGGTGCTGGTCATCGCTAATCGCAACGGCCGGCTAGACAGTGATCGGCTGCTGCTGTGCGGCGTCGCGGTGTCGTTCGTGATGATGGCAATCGCCAACCTGCTGTTGTTTCTCGGCGATCACCGGGCAAGCTCCGCGGTGATGTTCTGGATGCTCGGCGGCCTCGGTCTGGCGCGCTGGGAACTGTTGGCTATTCCCGCCGCCAGCGTCTCGCTCGGGCTGGTTTTGCTGCTGGGCATGGCGCGACCGCTGAACGCCTTGATGGCCGGCGAACAAACTGCCGTGACCCTCGGCCTGAATGCTCGCACTGTGCGCTTGCGGGTGTTTTTGATCGCCTCGCTGATGACCGGTGTACTGGTGTCCATCAGCGGTTCAATCGGTTTTGTCGGACTGATGGTGCCGCACATCGCCCGCCGATTGGTCGGCGCTGAACATCGGCGATTGCTGCCAGTGTGCGTGTTGCTGGGCAGTGTTTTTCTGGTGTGGGTCGATGTGGCTGCGCGCACGCTGATCGCGCCTGAAGACTTGCCGATTGGAGTGGCCACTGCGGCGATTGGTGGACTCTTCTTTATCGGCCTGATGCGCCGAAGATAATCCCACCTCGCCACAGGGTCAGCGCTCGACTCTTGCCCCAATCTGGCGCGCCTCTGTGCACCTGCCGATTGAGCCTGTCTCTTCATGGTGCGCCGCAGTGCGCCCTCCTCTCGCCAATACGACATTTCCTTGCCTTTCACCGACTGGGCACAACCCTTGCTAATACCCCTTCAGCGCTGCCAATCAAAAAAACTCAAGTACATGGAGATCGCACAATGAAGCGTCGTAGCTTGATCAAGGCTTTCACTCTGTCGGCATCGATTGCCGCGATGGGCATGACCTGGAGCATCCAGGCCGCCGAGACCATCAAGGTCGGGATCCTGCACTCGTTGTCAGGGACCATGGCGATCTCTGAAACCTCGCTTAAAGACATGGCGCTGATGACCATTGACGAGATCAACGCCAAGGGCGGCGTCAACGGCAAGATGCTGGAACCAGTGGTCGTTGACCCGGCGTCGAACTGGCCGCTGTTCGCTGAAAAGGGCCGGCAGTTGCTGACCCAGGACAAGGTCGCGGTGGTGTTCGGCTGCTGGACCTCGGTGTCGCGTAAATCGGTGTTGCCGGTGTTCGAAGAACTCAACGGCCTGCTGTTCTACCCGGTGCAGTACGAAGGCGAAGAGATGTCGCCGAACGTCTTCTACACCGGTGCAGCGCCGAATCAGCAGGCGATCCCGGCGGTGGAATACCTGATGAGCGAAGAAGGCGGCAGCGCCAAGCGCTACTTCCTGCTGGGTACCGACTACGTCTACCCGCGCACCACCAACAAAATCCTGCGCTCGTTCCTGCACTCCAAAGGCGTAGCGGACAAGGACATCGAAGAGGTCTACACCCCGTTCGGCCACAGCGATTACCAGACCATCGTGGCGAACATCAAAAAATTCTCGGCCGGCGGCAAGACTGCGGTGATCTCCACGGTGAACGGCGACTCCAACGTGCCGTTCTATAAAGAGCTGGCCAACCAGGGCTTGAAAGCCACCGACGTTCCGGTCGTAGCATTCTCGGTCGGCGAAGAAGAACTGCGCGGCATCGACACCAAACCGCTGGTGGGCAATCTTGCGGCGTGGAACTACTTCGAATCGGTGGAGAACCCGGTCAACAAAAAATTCGTCGCCGACTGGAAGGCCTACGCCAGAAAACACAACCTGCCGGGCGCGGATAAAGCCGTGACCAACGACCCGATGGAGGCCACTTACGTCGGCATCCACATGTGGGCGCAAGCGGCGGAGAAAGCCAAGTCCACCGACGTCGACAAAGTCCGCGAAGCCCTGGCCGGCCAGACCTTCGCAGCGCCGTCGGGTTACACCCTGACCATGGACAAGACCAACCACCACCTGCACAAGCCAGTGATGATTGGCGAAATCCAGGCTGACGGCCAGTTCTCGGTGGTCTGGCAGACCGAAGGCCCGATCCGCGCCGAGCCGTGGAGCCCGTTCATTCCGGGTAACGACAAGAAGCCGGATTATGCGGTGAAGAGCAACTAACCAGCGGGAACCGATCGTTCCCATGCTCCCGCGTGGGAATGCATCCCGTGACGCTCCGCGTCACAGCCAAGAGTGGACGCGGAGCGTCCATGGCAGCATTCCCACGCAGAGCGTGGGAACGATCATCTGGACGACGAACAGGACACCGCTATGCCCACTGCCCTCTACCGCTTCATCCTCGCCTTCGCGCTGCTGTTGCCGATGACCGCTCATGCCGGCGACGCCGAAGACTTCGTCGCGGCCAATCCTGCGCAGCAAGCCAACATGCTGGAAACCTGGGCCGCGCAGCCCGATCCGGCCCGTGTCGAACTGATCAACGCCTTGCAACAAGGCCAACTGACCCTCGACGGCGAAGCCAAAACCCTGCGCCTGAACAACCGTCTGCGGGGTCTGATCGATACCACGCTGGCCAGTCATCAACTGCTCGCCGCTGACGCCAAGGTGCGTCTGGCCGCCGCGCAACAACTGCAAAAAAGCGCCAAACCAGCGCAGCTGAAATTCCTCGACCAGCAACTTGCCAGCGAAAAAGACCAAGGTGTTCACGCCGCGCTGAGCCTGGCCTTGGCCAATCTGCAACTGGTGGACAGCGATCCAGCCGTACGTTTGGCAGCCGTGCGGCTGCTCGGCGAAACCGGTGACCCGCTGGCCCGCACCCGTCTCGAAGGCTTACTCGAACCGGGGGTTGAAGCCGACGCAAGCGTGCGCACCGCCGCCGAAACCAGCCTGGCTCAGGTCAAACGCAAACTGCTGGTCGGCGAGATGCTCGGCCAGGCGTTCAGCGGCATGTCCCTGGGTTCGATTCTGCTGCTCGCGGCACTGGGTCTGGCGATCACGTTTGGCTTGCTCGGGGTCATCAATATGGCCCACGGCGAGATGCTGATGCTCGGTGCCTATTCCACTTATGTGGTGCAATTGCTGTTCCAGCGCTTGCTGCCGCAAGCCATCGAGTTCTATCCGTTGGTGGCGCTGCCGGTAGCGTTTTTCGTCACGGCCGGCATCGGCATGGCGCTAGAGCGCACGGTGATTCGCCATCTCTACGGCCGCCCGTTGGAAACCCTGCTGGCGACTTGGGGCATCAGCCTAATGCTGATCCAGTTGGTGCGTCTGGTGTTCGGTGCGCAGAACGTTGAAGTCGCCAACCCAGCCTGGTTGTCTGGCGGTATTCAGGTGCTACCGAACCTGGTGCTGCCGTACAACCGCATCGTGATCATCGCGTTCGCCTTGTTCGTTGTGGTGCTGACCTGGTTGTTGCTGAACAAGACCCGACTGGGCCTGAACGTACGTGCCGTGACCCAGAACCGCAACATGGCCGCCTGCTGCGGCGTGCCCACCGGGCGCGTGGACATGCTCGCCTTCGGCCTTGGCTCGGGCATCGCCGGGCTCGGCGGTGTCGCGCTGAGTCAGGTCGGCAACGTCGGCCCGGACTTGGGCCAGAGCTACATCATCGACTCGTTCCTGGTGGTGGTGCTTGGCGGTGTCGGCCAGTTGGCCGGTAGTGTGCTCGCAGCCTTCGGGCTGGGCATCGCCAACAAGATTCTCGAACCGCAGATCGGTGCCGTGCTCGGCAAGATCCTGATCCTCGCGCTGATCATTCTGTTTATCCAGAAACGCCCGCAAGGACTCTTCGCACTGAAAGGACGGGTGATCGACTGATGAACCAGCCTCTGATGCTCACGGCCACGCAAAAAGCCGGCCCCAAAGTCACCCTGATCGTTGGCAGTGTGGTGCTCGCGCTGCTGCTGGCGTTGCCGCTGTTCTCCCTGTTGTCGGCAGACAATCCGCTGCATGTTTCAGCCTATACCCTGACCCTGGTGGGCAAGATTCTGTGCTACGCGATTGTCGCGCTGGCGCTGGATCTGGTCTGGGGTTACGCCGGGTTGCTGTCCCTGGGCCATGGTCTGTTCTTCGCCCTCGGCGGTTACGCAATGGGTATGTATTTGATGCGCCAGGCCTCGGGCGATGAGTTACCGGCGTTCATGACCTTTCTGTCGTGGACCGAATTGCCGTGGTACTGGACCGGCACCAGCAGTTTCCTTTGGGCGATGTGCCTGGTGGTGTTGGCACCGGGCTTGTTGGCGTTGGTATTCGGTTTCTTCGCCTTCCGCTCGCGGATCAAGGGCGTGTATTTCTCGATCATGACCCAGGCCCTGACCTTCGCCGGGATGCTGTTGTTCTTCCGTAATGAAACCGG
>JAPLSD010000023.1 GCA_026398835.1 Pseudomonas sp. | reverse complement strand
CTGTCGTTGGCCTCGAGGGCTTCGCGCATGTCCATCAGGGTCAGGCGCAGTTGCCCGACTTCCTTGCTACTGATGGACTGAGCAACCAGGCCAACGATGAAGGGTTCAAGGGTGTAGCGCAGTTGCAGAACATCTTCGAGGCTGGCGCCGGCCACGCCGCTATGGGTGGTTTGGGTGTCGCTGAGCGTGGCTTCAAGCACGACAACGCCTTTGCCGGGCATGGAGCGCACCAGCCCGAGGGTTTCCAGAACGATCACCGCTTCGCGCAGGCTTGGACGGCTGATGCCCAGTTGTTCAGCCAGCTCGCGCTGTCCTGGCAACATCTCGCCGCTACTCCACTGGCCGCGAGCGAGTGCAGCGCGCAGCTTTTCTACCACTGAATTTACAACCGTCGACGAGCTGATCACTGTTCGCTCCGTGAGTTTCGGTAAACGCGCCATTTGCAGGCGCTGATTGTTGTGCCTGCAGCGAGCAGGCACAAGGGGCGGTCAAAATTCCTGCTGATGAGCCTGGGGGGCAGGTTTCTTAGGCTGGAAGGTATAGCCCTGCTGGCCGGCCAGCACTTTGTTCGCGCGCTGGATATCGATGTCTTTTTCCCAGCGGGCGATGGCCACGGTGGCGACACAGTTGCCGATCAGGTTGGTCAGCGCTCGGCCGATGCCCATGAACCAGTCCACTGCCAGCACCAATACCAGGCCAACCACCGGAATAGCCGGGATCGCGGTCAAGGTTGCCGCCAGAATCACCAGTGCAGATCCCGGAATACCGTGGGCGCCTTTGGAAGTGATCAGCGAGACCAGCAAAATGGTCAGCAGGTCCGACATGGCCAACGGCGTGCCGGTGGCATTGGCGATGAACACGATGGCCAGGGTCAGGTAGATCGAGAAACCGTCCAGGTTGAACGAGTAACCGGTAGGGATCACCAGCCCGACTGTTGAACTGCCGATGCCCAGATGCTCAAGCTTGCGCATGATTTGCGGCAGCACGGCATCTGAAGAGGCGGTGCCCAACACAATCAGCAGTTCTTCGCGCAGGTACTTGAGAAACGGCAGCATGCGCAAGCCAGAAAGGCGCATCACCAGGCCGAGGATCAGCATCACGAACGCTGTGCAGGTCAGGTAAAACAGCCCCACCAGACTGCCCAAGTGTTGCAGCGAATCCAGGCCGTATTTGCTGGTGGTGAAGGCGATCGCGCCGAATACGCCGATCGGTGCCAGGCGTACGATCATGCCCATGATGCGGAAGATCACGTGGCTGAGTTCGTTGATCAGTCGCGAGATGCCGGATGCCGCTTCGCCCACCAGGTTCAAGGCGCTGCCGAACAACACCGAAAACAGCAGGACTTGCAGGATGTTGTTGTCAGCAAACGCACCGATCACCGACGTCGGGATCAGGTCCATCAAGAATTGAGTGGTGGTGTGCATGTGTTGGCCGCGCTGGGCAATGTCGCCCATGTCTGCGGTGGAGAGCTGATCCAGATGAATATTAGCGCCGCTGCCGATCCCGGTACTGAAGGCGAAAACCAGACCGATCACCAGTGCGATGGTGGTCAGCACTTCGAAGTAGATCACCGACTTGAGGCCGATGCGCCCAACTTTTTTCAGATCGCCAGCGCCGGAAATACCGCTAACGACCACGCAAAACACGATCAGGCCGATCAGCATTTTGATCAGCTTGATAAAGCCGTCGCCGAGGGGTTTGAGCTGGGAGGAGTATTCAGGAAGGGTGAGACCGCAGACGATGCCGAGCACCAATCCGAGGACAACCTGAAGGAAAATCGAACGCGAGCACCATCTGAGCATGGGGAGGATCCTGTTCGGTGTCCTGTCTTACGTCTTACGTGCGCTGTGCGCATCAGATTCAGGACTTAATTATTGTGGTCTTACCGGTATGTCCAGTGCGGGTGCAGTTTAGGCTCGATTTTCTGAAGGAGGCAAGGGGAAATTGACGAATTGGCTTTACCGGTCTTACCAGTTGGACGTTAAGCTTCTTGCAGATGGCCTTGACCTGCTCGCGAACGGCGTCGTTGCTGCACTTCGCCGGGGTGGCGCGGATCCAGCTGGAGAGCCAAAACACAGACCCGAAAAGTTAAATTTCGTCGGGATAACTTATATAGGAGGCGTTTCTTTCTTGAATCATCAAGTTAAAACTTAAGGGCGCTCCACCCTTGTCAGCGATGTAAATGTATTTGGAGTCATGCACGTTGTGTACATGCACAAGTCCTGAATTTTTGGGGCGTAGGTAAACATTCAAGGTGTCTTCTTTTATAGTGTCAAGTGTCAAGACACTTCCGCGGTTATCTATCAGGTTAAAGGTTGTCGAGCCAGCGGACGGAAAGGCTCCAAGAAGTCCTTCATCACTGATGCTGAGGCACTTGCCGTAATACGGACCTGGTGTCCGGATATAGAGTCGGTAATCACTGCCGGTATACCTGAAATAAAGTATCAGGCGGGGTTTGGCGTTCACTGGGATTTCAGGGCGCAGGCCCAGGAAATGTGAGTCATTCCGGCTTTGTCGCCTTCCGGTGAAGAAGCCGCCACTGGCGAATGAGGAGGTTACGAGTGCCCGTTGGGCATACAGTAAATCCAGGAAATGTAACAGGCTGCTTTCGGTGCCAATGCTCGCTATAAAAGATTTTTGTCGATCTGTACTCATAACATAATCTCGATATTAGTTTGGTTAAAGCTCCTCGCGGGAGGGTGATGATTCCCTCAGGCTGGAAGTGTTCGTTACCCTGTCAGAATAGAAGAGCCTTGATGGGTAGGGAGAATTTGTATTCGAGCCATGTTCTTCAAGTTGATACGGATGCAGATATTCGACAGCCTGCAGGCGGAGTGGGTATTTAAGAATAAGAAGTTAATGGGTTGCGTTGAGGGGCGGCTTTTTACAGTTTAACTGGCCGGGCTTTTCTCTGCTGCGGTTTACGGGCTGATTAAGCGCCGTATACCGGCAGCTTGGCGCAGATGGCCTTGACCTTCTCGCGAACGGCGTCGATGACGGCGTCGTTGTTCAGGTCCGCCAGGATGTCGCAGATCCAGCCGGCCAGCTCTTTGCACTCAGCCTCTTTGAAGCCACGAGTGGTGACTGCCGGAGTACCGAAGCGCAGGCCAGAGGTGACGAACGGGGAGCGTGGATCGTTCGGTACCGAGTTCTTGTTCACGGTGATGAAAGCCTTGCCCAGAGCGGCGTCAGCATCTTTACCGGAGATTTCCTGCTTGATCAGGGACAGCAGGAACAGGTGGTTTTCAGTACCGCCGGAAACCACGTCGAAACCGCGCTCGATGAACACACCGGCCATGGCCTGGGCGTTCTTGACCACTTGTTGCTGGTAGATCTTGAACTCAGGCTGCAGCGCTTCTTTGAAGCAGATGGCCTTGGCCGCGATCACGTGTTCCAGTGGGCCGCCCTGGGCGCCAGGGAAGACTGCGGAGTTCAGCTTCTTCTCGATGTCGGCGTTGGCGCGAGCCAGGATCAGGCCGCCACGTGGACCGCGCAGGGTCTTGTGAGTGGTGGTGGTCACGACGTCAGCGAATGGTACCGGGTTCGGGTAGACGCCAGCGGCGACCAGACCGGCTACGTGAGCCATGTCGACGAACAGGTAGGCCCCGACCTTGTCAGCGATCTCGCGAAAGCGCGGGAAGTCGAGGATTTGCGAGTACGCGGAGAAGCCCGCAACGATCATTTTTGGCTTGTGTTCTACAGCCAGGCGCTCGACTTCGTCGTAGTCGATCAGGCCGTTGCTGTCGATGCCGTACTGTACGGCGTTGTACAGCTTGCCGGAGGAGGAGACGCTGGCACCGTGGGTCAGGTGACCGCCGTGGGCCAGGCTCATTCCCAGGATGGTGTCGCCGGCTTGCAGCAGCGCCAGGTAAACCGCGCTGTTGGCTTGGGAGCCAGCGTGCGGCTGAACGTTGGCGTAATCAGCGCCGAACAGCTCTTTGGCGCGATCGATTGCCAGTTGTTCGACCACGTCGACGAACTCGCAACCACCGTAGTAACGCTTGCCTGGGTAGCCTTCGGCGTACTTGTTGGTCAGTACCGAGCCTTGAGCTTCCATCACCGCTGGGCTGGTGTAGTTTTCCGAAGCGATCAGCTCGATGTGTTCTTCCTGGCGCTGAGCTTCTTGCTCCATGGCGGCAAAAAGGTCGGCGTCGTACTTGGCAATAGTCAAATCACGGCTGAACATGGCGGTCCTCAAGGATCGGGGGCGGAAAAGGAGGGCATTCTAACTCAATGGGTTTTGTCTGGCATATGAAAGGACATCATGTCGCAGACAAGTGGTGTTCATGCGGGGCGGATGATGAATGCTCCCTCGCCACAAAGAACCTCAATCAAACATAAACAACGCATCATTGCTGAAATGCGCTTCGAAGCGGTTGGCCGGCATCGGGCGGCCGAACAGGTAGCCTTGCACCTCGTCACAACCATGCTCGCGCAGGAAGTCCAGTTGCTCGTGGGTTTCCACGCCTTCGGCGATCACCGCCAGGTTCAGGCTGTGGGCCATGGCGATGATTGCCCGGGCGATCTGCGCGTCCTGTTCGCCGGACGGCAAACCGTCAACGAAAGTGCGGTCGATTTTCAGCACATCGATCGGGAACTGCTTGAGGTAGTTCAGCGATGAATAACCGGTGCCGAAGTCATCGACCGCAATACTCAGGCCGAGGTTTTTCAAGCCGGCGAGTATCTGCATTGCCTCACTGACTTCACGCATCAGAATACTTTCGGTCAGTTCCAGCTCCAGGCAGGCCGGCGGCAAGCCGGTTTCCTTGAGGATGGTCGCGATCCGCGTGCCGAGCTGGCCGTCGGAGAACTGCCGGGCCGAGATGTTCACCGAGACTTTTGGCACCCGGACCTTGGCTTGATGCCAGATCTTGAGCTGACGGCAGGCCTCGCTGATCACCCAGTCGCCAACATCCACCACCAACCCCAGTTCTTCGAGCACCGGAATGAAATCTCCCGGCGGCACCAGTCCGCGAAGCGGATGACGCCAGCGCAGCAGGGCTTCAGCGCCGGTCAGGCGTTTGCCGTCGCCGCTGAATTGCGGTTGGTAGTAGAGAACGAATTCATTTTGCTCAAGGGCATGGCGCAGGTCGCTTTCCAGCTCCAGACGCTCTAGAGCGCTGGCGTTCATATCGGCCTGGTAGAACTGGAAATTGTTCTTGCCGCGTTCTTTGGCGTGGTACATCGCGGTGTCGGCGTTTTTCATCAATTGGCTCAGTTCGTTGCCGTCCTGCGGACTCAAGGCAATACCGATACTGGCGGTGACAAAGAACTCCCGGCCTTCGAGCACGAACGGCTTGACCAGGCTGGCGAGGATTTGTTCGGCGACATGAATGGCCCGATTCAGCGCCATTTCACGGCTGGCCCGCGGTTGCAGGAGCAAGGTGAATTCGTCACCGCCCATACGTGCCACGGTGTCGTCATCGTCGACGCAGCCGAGCAGACGTATGGCCATTTCCTTGAGCATGCGATCGCCGGCGGCATGACCGAGGGAGTCGTTGATCGGTTTGAAGCGGTCGAGGTCGAGGAACATCAGCACCACCCAGGACTTCTGCCGCTCGGCCGATTGCAGCGCGGTGTGCAGGCGATCCTGGAACAGTGTGCGGTTGGGCAGGTGGGTCAGGGCGTCGTAATACGCCAGACGGTGGATGCGCTGCTCACTGGCCTTGCGCTCGCTGATGTCGCTAAAGAAGCAGACGTAGCTGGCAAGATCGCCTTCGTCGTCGAGCACCGCGGTGATTCCCACCCATGCCGGGTAATGTTCACCGTTGCGCCGCTTGAGCCAGACTTCGCCTTCCCAGGTGCTGTGCTGATGAAGCTGTTTGAGCACATAGCGCAGATGGGCTTCTTGCTGATCATCCACCGTCAGCATGTTTGGCAACTGATCGAGAACCTGTGCCACCGCATAACCGCTGACGCGGCTGAAGGCTTCGTTGGCCTGAACGATGTAGCCGGCCGGGTCGGTGATCAGAATCGCCGAGGTCGAGTGCTCGAATACCGTGGCCGCCATGCGCAGGTCTTTTTCCGCACGGCGCTGCTGGCTGATGTCACGACCGACACCGAGCACGCCTTCGAAGGCACCGTGTTCGTCCCACACCAGGACCAGCCGCAGTTCGATCGGAATCTTGCGTCCGTCGGCCCGCAGGCAGTCGAACAGGAACAGTTGGGTCTGCACCTGACTGCGCAACTGAGCCAGCTGTTCGGGTTTGTCCAGGGCTTTGCTGACCCGTTCCATCAGCGCGTAGATGCCGGTCAGCTGTTGCGGGTTGGCGATGATCGATTGCCAGCCGTTCTGGAAGATCCAGTCGGCGTCATAGCCGAGCACCGCCTGCACCGAAGGGCTGACGTAGTTGAGCGCCAGCGTGCTGTCAGTGGAGAAAATGACGTCGCTGATGCTTTCGGCGAGCATGCGGTAGCGCTGCTCGCTGTCGCGCAGGGATTCGCTGGCTTCGATCTGGTCGGTGATGTCCTTGGCCACGCCGATGATGCGGGTGACTTGATCGTGCCTGTCGCGGGCCAGCGCTTGTTCGCGGATATCGAAACGGCGCCATTGATTGTTGCGGTGGCGGAAGCGCAGTTGGCATTGCATCAGGTGTGCGTAGCCGGATTGACGCTGTTCCTGACGCAAGCGGTGATAGTGATCGGCGTCTTCGGGGTGCAGCAGGATTTCCCAGAAATACTCGCCCATCTGATGCAGTTCGGTCTTGTT
>JAPLSD010000692.1 GCA_026398835.1 Pseudomonas sp. | reverse complement strand
TGAATGAGGGTGTGAGAGGTTTTCATGCCTTCAACCCTAACCATTGGGGTGAAGGATGGCAAGCAGGTGAAAAAAATTGAGATAAATACTCGAAAAGGTGGATTTATCGAGATTTAATTCTTTTGTGGTGGAAAGAAAGCCAAATTTATTGCGCAGACTTTTTAACCTGCGCAATTCCCGTGGAGTGGATGGTCGATCCCCGCCTCGACGAAAATTCAGGGTTGGAACGCACCGATAAAGATCGCCGGGTCCACGCGGGTCTCATTGAGGCTGACATTCCAATGTAAGTGCGGCCCGGTCGCGCGGCCGGTTGAGCCGACTTTACCCACCACCTCCCCACGGGTCAGTTGCTGGCCGACTTTTACGTCGATTTTCGACATATGGCAGAACATGCTGATAAAGCCCTGGCCGTGGTCGACGAATACGGTGTTGCCGTTGAAGAAGTAGTTGCCAGTCAGGATCACCTTGCCGCCGGCGGGGGTCTTGATCGGGGTACCGGTAGGTACGGCGAAATCCAGCCCTGCATGGGGATTGCGTTCTTCGCCGTTGAAGAAGCGTCGTACGCCGAACTTACTCGATAGCGGCCCGTTAACGGGTTTGTCCAGTAACAGGTTGCTGGGGGTGTTGGGACTGAAACTGCGGTAGGCACCCAGCTGCAAGGGGACTTCTTGAGCAATGCGCTTCTGATCGTCCGGGTTCGGATTAACCTGACGCTTGTTCTTCAAAGTGATGTGCTGTTCGGGGTACTTCTTGCTGACGACGTTGAACGTCAGGCTGCGATTGTCGCTGCTGATCTGCTGGCTACCGGGTTTGACGGTCAAGGGCACGCCGACAATCGCCAGCCAGTTGCTTTGTTCTTTGACCACCAGCACCGGTTTGCCCTGATAGCTGGCTTTCGGCGCCTGGGCCGAGGTGCCTAAATCCACCACGGCTACGCCCCCCGGCACCGGTTTGTTCAGCAGACGGGTGATGTAACTGTCGGCGTGGGCGTTGAAGGTCAGGCAAAGCAGCAGCAAAGAGCTAAGAAAACGCGGCATGGATCAATCCAGTAAAGAAAGGGTGACAGGCGTCAGGTGGTTGTCTTCGACGCGCACCTGCAATTCGCCTTCGCCGAGTTTGGCCTTCAGACGCTGACCGGTGTGGGTCTGTGCGGCGCTGCGAATGGCCTGTCCGCGCTCATCCAGCAGAATGCTGTAACCACGGCCGAGGGTCGCCAGCGGGCTGACCACGTGCAGCGTTTGCATCTGGCTTTGCAGTTGCAGGCGGCGGGCCTTTAAACCTTCGCGCATTGCACGTGGCAAGCGCTCGGCGAGGCTGTCGAGGCGTTGCCTCAGAAGAGCTAGCTGCCGGCCGGGATGTTGCCCGGCGAGGCGGGTTTCCAGGCGGATTAACCGCTCGCGACGAGTATTGAGGCTGCGCTCGAAAGCGCGGCGCATGCGCATGTCCAGATCGTCCAGGCGTTGCGCTTGCTGGCGCAGGCGTTCCCCGGGATGGCGCAAGCGACGAGCCATACCTTCCAGGCGCAAGCGGTCGCGCATCAGCCGATCACGGATACGCATCACCAAGCGACGGTGCAGGCTTTCGACTCGGCGTTGCAGATCACTGGAATCCGGTGCCAGTAGTTCGGCAGCAGCGGAAGGCGTCGGTGCGCGGACGTCGGCCACGAAATCACTGATCGACACATCGGTTTCATGGCCAACCGCGCTGACGATCGGTGTTACGCAGGCATCCACCGCACGGGCGACGGCTTCTTCGTTGAAACACCAGAGGTCTTCCAGCGAACCGCCACCGCGCGCCAGGATCAGCGCGTCGAAGCCGCGCGCGTCGGCCAGCTTCAGGGCGCGGACGATCTGCGCCGTGGCTTCACGGCCCTGCACGGCAGTGGGGATCAGGGTCAGCTGGATGTGTGGCGCACGGCGGTGAAATACGCTGATGATGTCGCGTATCACCGCACCGGTCGGCGAACTGATAATGCCAATGCGTTGCGGATGGGGGGGCAGCGGCACTTTGCGTTCGGCACTGAACAGGCCTTCGGCGCTGAGCTTTTCCTTCAGTGCATCGAAGGCCAGACGCAGCGCGCCGTCACCGGCAGGCTCCACGGTGTCGAGAATCAGCTGGTAGTCGCCACGGCCTTCGAACAACGAAACCTTGCCGCGCACTTTCACCGCCAGACCGTCCTTCAATGCCTGACGCACCCGCGCGGCGTTCTGCCGGAACAGCGCGCAACGAACCTGGGCACCGCTGTCCTTGAGGGTGAAATACACATGGCCGGAAGCCGGGCGGGCGAGGTTGGAAATTTCGCCTTCGACCCAGATGTTGCTGAACACATCTTCCAGCAACACCCGCGCGCGGCCGTTGAGCTGGCTGACAGTCAGGACTTCGCGGTCGAGGCCGAGTCTTGCAAAGGGGTCTTTAATCATGGGGCGCATGATAAAGGCATTCG
>JAPLSD010000676.1 GCA_026398835.1 Pseudomonas sp. | reverse complement strand
CAATAGCCCGCGCCGTCAGGCAGCGCGAAATACACCAGCGCAATTCCGACAGCGCCAGCCAGCAAGCCGCTGACCAGAGTGGCGCGCAGCCCCAGTTTCAACAGCGAACGTTCGGCCAGCCATATGCCCAGGGTGCAGAGCAGGGTCGGCAGCAGGAACGCCAACCCGGACTGCAACACGCTGTAGCCGTAGACCTGTTGGTAGTACAGCGTCAAGAAGTAGTACTGCACGCCGAAGCTGCTCATGAATATTGCCGTGAGCAGCATCGCCATGCGCAACTCGCGATAGCTGAACAGGCGCAGAGGCATCAATGGGTCGTGGCCTTTGTGCTCGATCCAGACGAACAACCCCAGCAGCGCGACCGCCAACGCCATGCAGCCAAGGGTGGCGGGGGCCGTCCAGCCCCACTCCGGGCCCTGAACGATGGCGAACACCAACAGCGTACCGCCGACAGTAACGGTCAATGCACCGCTGAGGTCGAAGCGACGCCCGCGTTGCCGTTCTCCATCGGCCGGTATCCAGCGCCGCGCCACCAAGGCACAGGCTCCAGCCAACGGGACATTGACCAGAAACACCGCTTCCCAGCCCCACCACTGAGTCAAGACGCCGCCCAACAACGCGCCCAGCGCCAGACCTGCCGCCGAAGCACCGCTCCATACCGCGAAGGCACGGTTACGCGCCGGCCCTTCTGCGTAGTAGGTGTTAATCAGCGCCAACGTTGCCGGGAACAACATCGCCCCGCCCACGCCCTGTACCGCTCGAGCCAATACCAACAGCAATGCGCTGCCACCCAACCCGCCGGCCAGCGACGCCAACGCATACAGCACTTGCCCCACTACGTAGAGGCGGCGCTTGCCCAACAGATCAGCCGCGCGCCCGCCCAACAGCAGGAAACCACCGAAGGCCACGCTGTAAGCGCTGACCACCCACTGCAATTGCTGCGCGGAAAAACCCAGATGGCTGCCGATCTCAGGCAACGCTACAAACACGATGGTAGCGTCCAGAGCGATGATCAGCTGCGCGGTGGCCAGCAGCAAAAGCATCCGGCCAGAGGGCTTGGGTAAACGGTTGGCGGGCATCGTTGCGCGTCCTGTCCAGAAATGAAGAGGCGCAAGTGTCTTTGATGCCGATTAAATGATAAATACCATGCCAGTTCTTTCAATGATGACTTTAATCATGGATCTAAATGCCGTCCGCTTGCTAGTCCGGGTCGCCGAGACTCGCAGCTTTACCCGCGCCGCCGGTGATCTGGGGCTCACGCAATCAGGTCTGTCCCGAGCCATCTCGCGCCTGGAAAGCGAGCTGGGCGTGCGCTTACTGCAACGCAATACCCGCAGTGTCAGCCTCACGCCCGACGGCCAGGTGCTCTATGAACGTAGCGCACCGCTGCTCGCCGAACTTGCTGAAGCCGAGAAGCTGCTGCTGGACCGTCGTTGCTCGCCATCCGGGTTGCTGAAGATCAGCACTCCCTCGTTGTTCGGGCGCAAAGTGGTGATGCCGGTCATCGGCGAATTGACTCAGCGTTATCCCGACTTGTGCATTGAGGCGGTGATGTCCGACCGTTTGGTGGACATCGTCGATGAGGGCTTCGATGCGGTACTGCGCACCGGAGAAATCCAGGACCAGCGCTTAATCGCCCGCCCACTTCAGCCGTTGCGCTGGGTCACAGTGGCATCACCGGCTTACCTCGCACGCCATGGCACGCCGCAAACGGTCGACGACCTGCAACAACACAACTGCCTGAGCGTGCGCAATCTGCGCAGTGGCCGTTTGGTGGACTGGCAGTTCATATTGGACCGCAAAGTGCGCGACGTCAGCGTCAGTGGCAGACTGATCTTCGATATTGGCGACGCTTTGGTGGATGCTGTGCTGGGCGGCTACGGTATCGCCCAGCTGATGACGTTCGCCGTCAACGACGCAATAGGTGATGGCCGCCTGGTGCCGCTGCTGGAGGACTATGCCGGCCGCAGCCGCGCGCTTTCGCTGGTCTACCCGCCGTCACGGCAATACTCACCGAAGCTGATGGCGTTTGCCGAGGCACTGGGGCAAGCCAGTTGGTGAGCCAAGCCTTAAATGATCTCGCCTTGAGCTTGCATTGAGAATTATGCCGTGGTCTTTTCAAAAGGCCCGGGACGCATTCCAGCTGACGAATAAGGACATTCATTGAACGACTTCCCCACCCTCGAAACTGACCGCCTGCTGCTGCGTGAAATAGTCATGAGCGACGCGCCAACGCTGCTCGATATGCATGGCGATGCTGAAGCCATGAAATGGTTCGGGATCGACCCCATTACCGAGCTTTCCCAAGCGCAAGCGCTGGTCGAGACCTTCGCCGCCTGGCGCGTCCAGCCGAATCCTGGCACACGCTGGGGCATCCAGTTCAAGGGTCAGGAAGCACTGGTTGGGAATTGCGGGTTGTTCAAATGGAATCGTGGCTGGAAAAGCTGCTCGCTGGGTTTCGCCCTCGCCCAGTCTGGCTGGGGCAAAGGCGTCATGCATGAAGCCCTGCAGGCGATGCTGGCCTGGGGTTTTGAGCAAATGCAGCTCAATCGGCTGGAAGCTACTGTCCACCCCGAGAATCAAGCCTGCCTGAAACTGCTCAACCGCTTGGGATTCGAACAGGAAGGTCGGCTGCGCGAGGCGGGTTATTGGCTGGGTGAGCACTGTGATTTGCTTCAGCTGTCGCTTTTGCGTGCGAAGTTCAAGACGATGCCGTCCCCCACACATTGAGCCTTCCCGACTGGATCAGAACCACTGCGTTCAATCCTGCAATGTCTTCCCATCCACCGGGTCGCCGATCTTCAGAAAGTGTCCCCCCGCGACGTGGTGCAACGTACGTAGCGCATCCTGCCCTTCAAAGTGCCAGCGGCCTTCGCTGAAGACCCGTTCGTCTGCCTGGGCGGATATCACTTCGGCCAGAAACAGGTCGTATTGTTGATGGTTGTGGGGCTCCGGTAGCAATCGGCATTCCAGCCACGCCACACAGCCTTCGAGCATTGGCGCGTCGACGACATCGCCGGCAAAGGTTTGCAGGCCATAGGCCTGGAACTTGTCGCGACCTTCGCCCTGAGACAGTTCGAGCCCGGAGGTCGAACCTACGGT
>JAPLSD010000340.1 GCA_026398835.1 Pseudomonas sp. | reverse complement strand
TACAAGGAACAAGGGCTGGAGGTGGTCGGCGTTCCTTCCAATGACTTCAAGCAAGAGTCCAAGGACGGCGCCGAAACGGCCAAGGTCTGTTATGTGAACTACGGCGTGACGTTCACCATGACCGAGCCGCAAAAAGTTCGAGGCCCCGACGCGACCCATTTGTTCAAAATTCTCGCCGAGCAGAGCAGTGCGCCGAAGTGGAATTTCTACAAGTACGTGGTCAACCGCCAGGGCAAGGTGATTGCCAATTTCTCCAGCCTGACCAATCCCGACAGTCCGGAGTTTATTGAAGCTGTGGAAAAAGCCCTGGCTTCAAAATCCTGATCGCCGACCACTAAAAAAGCCCCGGCTCTTTCGAATCGGGGCTTTTTGGTTTTACGGTGACGCGTCCTGTATACGGTTTACAGCACCGGGTAGTCGATGTAACCGACCGGACCCTTGGCGTAGAACAGTTCTGGACGCGCTTCGTTCAGCGGTGCATCGGCTTTCAGGCGCGCCGGCAGGTCCGGGTTGGCGATGAAAGGCACACCGAACGCAACCGCATCGGCCTTGCCGCTGGCCAGCCACGCATTGGCGCTGTCTTTGGTGAAGCGTTCGTTGGCGATGTACGGGCCGCCGAAGGCTTCTTTCAGTTGTGGGCCGAGGCTGTCGCCGTCTTCTTTCTCGCGGGAGCAGATGAAGGCGATGCCACGTTTGCCCAGTTCGCGAGCGACGTAGGTGAAAGTCTCGGACAGGTTGTCATCGCCCATGTCATGGAGATCGGCACGTGGTGACAGGTGCATACCTACGCGCCCCGCGCCCCAGACTTCGATCGCAGCGTCAGTCACTTCCAGCAACAGGCGCGCACGGTTTTCCAGGGAACCACCATATTGGTCGGTGCGCTGGTTGGTGCTGCTTTGCAGGAACTGGTCGAGCAGGTAACCGTTGGCGCCGTGGATTTCCACGCCGTCGAAACCGGCGGCCTTGGCGTTTTCGGCACCCACACGGTAAGCGTCGATGATGTCGGCGATTTCAGCGGTTTCCAAGGCACGCGGTGTTGGGAAGTCGACCAACGGACGAACCAGGCTGACATGGCCTTTAGGCTGGATGGCACTCGGAGCGACCGGTGCTTCGCCGTTCAGGTAAGACGAGTGGGAAATCCGACCCACGTGCCACAGTTGCAGGAAGATTTTGCCGCCGGCACCGTGGATCGCTTTGGTCACGTTGCTCCAGCCGCGCACCTGGTCGTTGGACCAGATACCGGGAGTGTCCGGGTAGCCCACGCCTATCGGCGTGACCGACGTGGCCTCGCTGAGGATCAGACCGGCAGAGGCGCGCTGCACGTAATACTCGGCCATCAGCGCGTTCGGCACACGGCCTTCATCGGCGCGGCAGCGGGTCAGCGGCGCCATGATGATGCGGTTCGCCAGCTCCAGGTCGCCGAGTGTGATGGGATCGAAAATAGTGGTCATGGATACAACCCTCTTGATGATTAGTTGGTAGCAGGGGCCAGCTCGGCATTGCCGCTCTGACGAAAAGTAATCAGGGTCACCAGCAGTGCGAGGACCGCCAGTGCTGCAGCGGCCAGAGGCACGCTGGTCAAGCCGAAACCGTGGGCAATCACGCTGCCGCCAACCCAGGCGCCGAGTGCGTTGCCGATGTTGAAGGCGCCGATATTCAGGGTCGACACCAGGTTCGGTGCGGCCTTGCCGAAGGTCACGACATTCACTTGCAGGGCCGGAACGGCGGCGAACGAGGCGGTGGCCC
Source organism: Pseudomonas sp. (assembly GCA_026398835.1). Classification (GTDB taxonomy): domain Bacteria; phylum Pseudomonadota; class Gammaproteobacteria; order Pseudomonadales; family Pseudomonadaceae; genus Aquipseudomonas. The sequence goes on along the minus strand of JAPLSD010000340.1, from coordinate 1,511 downwards.
AGAGGAACAGGGTGATTTCGGTCGGGATCACTGCGACGCTGGTCCAGCTCAGTACGGTGGAGACCACCGCCATCGAGATGAAGACGCCGATCAAGGTGGCGGCCAGGCGTTTGTCCGCCAGCTTGCCGCCGATGATGTTGCCGACGGTCAGGCCAAGGCCGATCAGCAGCAACGTCCAGGTCACGCCTTTTGGCGAGACGCCGGTGACGTCACCCAGCAGCGGTGCAACGTAGGTGAAGAGGGTGAACATCGACGCTGCGAACAACGCGGTCATGCTCAGCGACAACCAGATCCCGGCGCCTTTCAGGGCGGCCAGTTCCGAGCGCATATCGAGTTTCGCTTCATCCCGTTTGGCGGGCAGGAAACGGATCAGGCCGATCAGCGCGATCACACCGATAACGGTCACGGCCCAGAAGGTCGAGCGCCAGCCGGCTTCCTGGCCCAGTGCGGTGCCCAGCGGTACGCCGAGAACGTTGGCCAGGGTCAGGCCGGTGAACATCAAGGCCACCGCCGAAGCGCGTTTGTTAGCCGGCACCAGGCCGGCAGCTACCACGGAACCGATACCGAAGAAGGCACCGTGACACAGAGCGGTCACGACCCGGGCGAACATCAGTACGTCGTAATCACTGGCCAGCGCACACAGCAGGTTGCCGATAATGAAGATGCCCATCAACGCGACCAGTGCAGCCTTGCGTGGCAGTTTGGCGGTGGCCAGTGCCATGAACGGCGCACCGATGGCCACGCCCAGGGCGTAGCCGGTCACCAGCCAGCCGGCGCCGGGAATCGACACACCGAGATCAGCCGCCACTTCGGGCAGCAAGCCCATGATGACGAACTCGGTGGTGCCGATGGCGAAGGCGCTCAGGGCCAGAATGAGCAGCGAGAGGGGCATGTTCAGATCCTTGTAGAACGCTGAGTCAGAGTTCTTTACTGATGGCGCGGAGGAACTCCTGAATGGTTTCCTCGTTGCGTTTGAAGAAGTGCCATTGGCCGACTTTCCGGCTGCTGATCAGACCGGCACGCTGCAAGGTCGCCAAATGCGCGGACACGGTCGACTGCGACAGGCCGCAGCGTTGATCGATCTGTCCGGCACAGACGCCGTGCTCGTTGCTGTGACTCTGGTCGGGAAACTCGACCGTCGGGTCTTTGAGCCAGTGAAGGATTTCTCGCCGTACTGGGTGCGCCAGGGCTTTTATTATTTCGTCGAGGTCGATGGTCATGGCAGTGCTCGGGGTGGGTAAAACGTTATATCGCGATGGGGCGAACTTTAAATCGGTATTTCGCGATATACCAATATGATTTTGATCTGAGATCAGCGTAAATCGATATATCGGGTTATAACGATATTGTTGGCGCAGTGCTAAGCTGCGCTCTATGAACTATCTCGCACATCTACACCTTGGCGGTCAGCGCCCGGGTCAACTGCTCGGCAGCCTGTATGGCGACTTCGTCAAAGGGCGGCTGCAAGGGCAGTTCGATCCAGAGATCGAGGCGGCGATTCAATTGCACCG
>JAPLSD010000679.1 GCA_026398835.1 Pseudomonas sp. | reverse complement strand
GGGTCGCAGCTGCTATAGTCCCGGGACATTACCTGTCAAAACCCGTCAAAAGTTTCAGAAAGGCTTTCATTTCATGTCAGAGCAAAACGATCCGTCGGGACGCCGTTCAACCATGGAGGATGTGGCTCAGGCCGCGGGGGTTAGTCTGTCCACCGTTGACCGAGTGATGAATCTGCGCGCCACTGTGCGCGCCGATACAGCGCAGCGCATTGCCGAAGCCGCCGCCAGACTGGGGTTCTACGGGCGCAATGTAATCGAGCAAAGGCTGCTTCAGCAGCGCCCGACCGTGCGCTTGGGGTTCCTGTTGCAGAAGCGCGGTGTGGCTTTTTATCAGGGCCTGGCGAAGGCCCTGGCCGAGGCCGCCGCAGCCAGTGTTCGGGCTCAGGTCCGGGTGATGATCCACTACATAGATGACCTGGATCCGACCGCCACGGCAGAACGTATTCTGCAGCTGCGAGGTGAGATAGATGCTCTGGGAGTCGTGGCGACCGACCATGCAGCGGTGCGCAAGGCCGTTGCCGACATGCGCGCTGCCGGGGTCCCCGTGGTTGCCCTGGTATCGGAACTTGAAGCTTCGGCAGCCGCAGGCTATGTCGGTGTAGACAACCGGCGCATGGGCCGTACCGCAGGTTGGTTCATCAAACACCTGGCACCACGACCCGGCCCGGTGGCCGTGATGGTTGGAACGCAGCGCTTTCAATGCCAGGAGCTGTGCGAGATGAGTTTGCGCTCGTTCCTCTCGGAACAATCCCCGGATTGGGAGTTACTGGCGACTCGCCTGACGTTGGAGGATGAGGAGTTCGCCTATGCCAGTACTCTCGACCTCCTGACCAGCGAGCCCGACCTGGTCGGTCTTTATGTGGCAGGTGGAGGCATCGAGGGAGTGGTCCGCGCTCTGCGCGTACTGAAAACCCAGAACGTCCTGCTTCCAGCCGTGGTGTGTCACGACCTGACCCAAATCACTTCGGCGGCCCTGCGCGATGGAGTGGTCCAGGCTGTTCTTTCTCACCCTGTTGTGGCGCTGGCACAAACAGCGGTAAAGGTAATGGTCGATGCGGCGATAGATCCCTCGTCAGATGCTGGCGCCAAGTTCATGCTTGCGCTTCAGATTGACGTACAGGAAAGCGTTCGATCATAAATCCGCCATCTGAACAACAGAACGCTTGATCAACCCAAGGCCGCTCAGGGCTCGTTAGCCCTCCCCTCCTTCACCATCCGTCCCTTTTTTTCGCGTCACAAGAATTGAGACTTGCATCATGCAATCCACCAGCACATATTACGTCCGTAATATTTATAGTGAAATGCAAAGCAGCCAGCCCATTCGGAGTTGATCCCATGAATGATGCAGCCCTCCCTCACACGCTGTTCCTTGATGACTTATCAATCGGCGACACGTTTCGCAGCGGTACGTACCTGGTCGATGAACAGCAAATAAAGAGTTTTGCACTGCAATTCGATCCTCAGCCTTTTCATCTGGATAACCAGGCGGCCGAGCAAAATTTTTTTGCAGGACTTGCCGCAAGCGGCTGGCACACGGCTGCCATCACCATGCGCTTACTGGTCTCATGCCTGCCTTTGGATGCCGGTCTTATCGGCGCTGGCAGCGAGTTGAATTGGCCCACCGCTACTCGTCCTGGAGACGAACTGCGCGTCGAGACCTCCGTCCTGGCCATCACCCCTTCGAAGTCCAGGCCTGATCGCGGTCTCGTCACTTTTCAGACCGACACGCTCAATCAGCACGGTGAGTTGCGTCAACGCTCAGTCGCTAAATTGCTGATCTTTCGCCGCAGTTCCCCCGCGACCCTCTGAAACGTTCCAGTTAAAGGTGCATATCATGTCCAGTCAAAAACCGATTCTTGTTACAGGCGCTGCAGGCAGCATCGGTGCCGTCGGCAGAACCCTGACCGAACTCTTGCTAGCCCGCGGAAAAACCGTCCGTGCCATGGTCCACCGCGAAGATGATCGTGCTCAGGCGTTGCGTGACATGGGCGCCGAGGTGGTCATTGGTGATCTGTTGGACCTTGAGGATATGCACCGGATTATTGAGGGTTGCGGATCCATTTACTTCGGCATGTCGGTGTCCGACGCCTACCTGGAAGCCACCGTCAACGTGGCCGCGGTGGCCAAGCACCATCGTGTCGAAGCGTTCGTCAACATGTCGCAAATGACCGTCTCGCAAATGAGCATTACCGAGACCACCGACAGCCCGCAGCAAAAGATGCACTGGCTCGCGGAGCAGGTACTCAATTGGTCTGGGTTACCGGTGGTTCATGTCAGGCCGACCGTGTTCATGGACGGCTTTTTCCTTAAATTTGCTGCAAGCACCATCAAAGCCCGTAACGAAATTCGAGTGCCATTTGGAGAGGGCGAAACCTCACCGATTGCAGCGCAAGATGTGGCCAAAGCAATCAGTGCCATTTTGCTGGATCCACAGCAGCATATCGGCTCGATTTACCATTTGACCGGCCCCGAATCACAAAACATGGCGTTTTATGCCGATGAGTTCACTCAGGCATTGGGACGAACCATTACCTACGTCGATACCACCGTCCCTGCCTGGCGCGAAAGCATGAGCAAGGCCGGTTTGTCCGATCATGTGCTCGATCATCTCTCAACGATGGCCGATCTGCACCGGGCTGGACGTTATGCCCGAATGACCGATGACTTCCAAAAGCTTACAGGCGCCCAGCCGATGAAAGTACGCGAATTCGTCAGCCGCAATATCGAGGCGTTCAACCCCTAGTCAATGTTCCCGTCTCTACCACCCGGACAAAAGCCTGCATCGCTAGAAATTTATCCATGGCACCTTGATCTCAGGGAATGCGAAAACACGATCGATTATTTCATACATGAAATAAAGAGCGAGGCCTGATGATCTTCGCCGTCTCCAGAAACGACAAAGCCCCGCTGATGCGGGGTTGTCTTAAACAGGTCGCTATGCGATTACGCGTTGGCGAACGCATCATCCAGCGCTGGATAATCGGTGTAGCCGTGCTCGGTGCCGCCATAGAAGGTATTGCGGTCGTATCGATTCAAGGCTGCGCCCGTGCGCAAACGTGCGACCAGATCAGGGTTGGCGATGAACAGGCGACCGATTCCAGGGCGTGTTGGCGGATTGTCTTTGATGCTAGTGACCACAAGCTCAACTGCGGTTCGCACGCTGAATGATCTGTGGCGGCTGGCCGAAGGCTCTGAGGAAGGCACGACGCATACGCTCTCGGTCGCCGAACCCGGTATCCCTGGCCACTTCATCGATGGAGTGGCGACCACCCTCCATCATCAATCGGGCTGACTCTACCCGAAGCTTTTCAATGGCCTTCGCCGGCGACTGCCCGGTCTCTGCCTGGAACACGCGACTGAATAAATCGACGGTCTGCAACATGCGCCGATAAGGCGAGTGCGGATGCCCCATCTCAAAGTGAATGGTTTCGATCAGACATTCCAGAAACCGCTCGGCCGCCGGCCGCAGCGGCTGTCCGCTTCGGCTGATGGCTCCCACTGAGGCACTGCTGACCGGCTCGCGCAACGGCAAGGCGCACAAGCCTTCTCTCTGAGCGCAAATCTCCACTAGCGGCCAGGGAAAGATGCTCAACATGTCGGTCTCACGCAGCAAGCTCAAGAGGATCGACAGCGAATGGGCGAAATGCACATGCCCCTGCGTCGAAATCGTCCCGTCTTGCTGTGAGGCCAGAATCCAGTCGGCCAACGCCAGATCCTCCATGGCTCGACTGTTGCACAAAGGGTGTTGTTGACGGGCCACCACGGCACAATCGGCCGTGAACAGAGGCAAATAGCTCAGGTCAGTGCTGGAACACCGGGTATCAAGCCGTCCGATAAACAGATCGACGCTCGCATCCCGCAGCCGCGGACAAGCGACGGACGAAAGACCTTCATGCAGCTCGAGTTGCACGTTGGGATATCGCTGGCGAAAACACACAACAGCCTTGGGCATGAGCGTCATCGCCAACCATGGTGTAACGGCTACCGACAAACGCCCTGTCAGTTCCCCCTTGCAATCGGCAAACACTTGACGGGCACTGACCATCTGCGCCACTAACAGGCGTGACTGAATCAACAGTTTCTTCCCGACTTCGGTAAACACAATCCCGGAGGCATTGCGGATCAGCAATTGTGTTGCTGTGTCTGCCTCCAGTTTCTGTATCGCCTTGGTGACTGCGGCCGGTGAGGTGTCGAGCCTTTTGGCAGCGCCGCGGATACTGCCTGCGTCGGCCACCGCCACGAGTGCATTGAGTTGATAGAACTTCATAGTGTCCGCCGGTGTTAACCCTGGGTTGCCTTGTTCACTTTCGATTGCCTATTAGCCGTTGCC
>JAPLSD010000509.1 GCA_026398835.1 Pseudomonas sp. | reverse complement strand
GACCACGTTGTTACGCTGGGCGCTGGAACGGTCCAGGTGGAGGAAGTAAACCAGGTGAACAAGCACCTGGATCACAGCGAAGGCCAGCACGATCCACAGGGTCAAGGCTTTCGGCAGGGACGGGTACATCACCAGGCCGAATGGAATGACAGTCAGGATCACCGACAGAATGAAGCCGATGGCGTAGGACTTGACGCTGCCGTGGCCGGCGTCGTGGCTATCGTGGCCATTGTGTGAGTGAGCTGCATTAGCCATTTACAGAGTCCCCATCAGGTAAACAACGGTGAAGACGCAGATCCACACAACGTCCAGGAAGTGCCAGAACAGGCTCAGGCAGCTCAAACGGGTTTTGTTGGTCGACGTCAGGCCATGTTTGTTGACCTGATACATCATGATCGCCATCCAGATCAGACCGCTGGTCACGTGCAGACCGTGGGTCCCGACCAGGGTGAAGAACCCGGACAGGAAGCCGCTGCGGTTAGGACCGAAGCCTTCGGAGATCAGCTTGTGGAACTCGTTGATCTCCATGCCGATGAAGCCCAGACCGAACAGGAAGGTAATCGCCAACCAGCCCAGCACTTGAGTCTTCTTGCCCTTGAACAACGCCAGCATGGCGAAGCCGTAGGTGATCGAGCTGAGCAACAGGCAGGCGGTTTCACCCAGCACGTACGGCAGTTCGAAGATGTCGTGGCCCGACGGGCCACCGGCTACGTTATTTACCAGTACCGCGTACACCGCGAAGATCGACGCAAACAGAATGCAGTCGGTCATCAGGTAGAGCCAGAAACCGAATACGGTCATCTCGCCCGAGTCGTGGTGATGGTCATCATGCCCATGGTCATGACCATGGGCGTGTCCAGCATTGGTCACTAAGTTCGACATGGTTTAAGCCTGTTCCAACGAGGTTTCAACACGGGTGGCGGTGGCCGGAATCGCTTTGGCCGCTACCAGACGCTTGTGCTGCTCGGCTTCAATGCGCTCGATTGTTTCAACCGGCACCATGTAGCCCTGGTCATCACGGGCAGCGTGGATGACGAAGTAGATCACCGTACCGGCCAGACCGAAGATGGCCATCCACCAGATGTGCCAGATCATCGCGAAACCAAATACGGTCAACAGAGCACCCATGACCAGACCGGTCGCGGTGTTGTTCGGCATGTGGATCGGCTGGTAGCGGCCAGGTGCTTTGTACGCAGTACCGTTTTCCTTGGCTTCGGTGAACGGGTCGATGCCTTCGGCTTTCGGCAGTACAGCGAAGTTGTAGAACGGCGGTGGCGACGAAGTCGACCATTCCAGGGTGTGAGCATTCCACGGGTCGCCGGCTTCGCACATGTTCTGCTTGCGATCACGCACGCTGACGTAGATCTGGATCAGCTGGCAGGCAATACCGATGGCGATCAACACCGCACCGGCCATCGCGACGTGCAGGTAAGGCGTCCACTCAGGGTTGGTGGTGCTGTTCAGACGACGGGTCATGCCCATGAAGCCCAGTACATAGAGCGGCATGAAGGCGACGAAGAAGCCCGAGATCCAGAACCAGAACGCTGCCTTGCCCCAACCTTCGTGCAGCTTGAAGCCGAACGCTTTAGGGAAATAGAAGCTGAAACCGGCGATGTAACCGAATACCGCGCCGCCGATGATCACGTTGTGGAAGTGAGCGATCACGAACAGGCTGTTATGCAGTACATAGTCAGCCCCAGGGATGGCCAGCAGTACGCCGGTCATGCCGCCGATGGCGAAGGTCACCATGAAGCCCAGGGTCCACAGCACCTGGCTGGTGAAACGCAGACGTCCGCGGTAGATGGTGAACAGCCAGTTGAATAGCTTCACCCCTGTCGGAATCGAGATCAGCATCGTCGCCAGGCCGAAGAAGGCGTTGACGTTGGCACCCGACCCCATGGTGAAGAAGTGGTGCAGCCAGACCATGAAGCCCAGGATCGAGATCGCGCCACTGGCGTAGATCATCGAGTGGTGGCCGAACAGACGCTTGCCGGAGAAGGTCGAGATGACTTCGGAGAAGATCCCGAACGCCGGCAGAATCAGGATGTAAACCTCAGGGTGACCCCAGGCCCAGAACAGGTTGACGTACATCATCGGATTGCCACCAAGTTCATTGGTGAAAATGTGGAAATCCATGTAACGGTCAAGCGTCAGCAAAGCCAGAGTAGCGGTCAGGATCGGGAACGAAGCGACGATCAGTACGTTGGCCCAGGTGCAGGTCCAGGTGAAGATCGGCATGTCCATCAGTTTCATGCCCGGGGTACGCATTTTCAGCACGGTGGCCAGGAAGTTGACCCCCGTTAGCGTCGTCCCCAGTCCCGATAGCTGTAGGGCCCAGATGTAGTAATCAACACCAACGCCCGGGCTGTAGCCCAGTTCCGACAGCGGTGGATACGCAACCCAACCGGTACGGGCGAATTCGCCGACACCCAGGGACACGTTCACCAGCACCACGCCGGATACCAGCAGCCAGAAGCTCAGGGAGTTCAGGAACGGGTAGGCAACGTCACGTGCGCCTATCTGCAGCGGCACGACGAGGTTCATCAGGCCGGTGAAGAATGGCATCGCCATGAAGATGATCATGATCACACCGTGAGCGGTGAAGATCTGGTCATAGTGTTCAGGCGGCAAGTAGCCAGGAGAACCCTCAGTGGCCAGGGCCAGCTGGGAGCGCATCATGACGGCGTCGGCAAAACCACGCAGCAGCATGATCATGGCAACGACGATGTACATCACGCCGATTTTCTTGTGGTCGACGGAAGTCAGCCACTCGGACCACAGGTAGGTCCACTTCTTGAAATAGGTGATTGCAGCGAACACCGCCAGACCGCCGAGCGCGATCATGGCGATGGTCACCATCACAATCGGCTCGTGGAACGGGACCGCTTCCCAACTTAATTTACCAAACATCGTTTACTCCTCTGCCCCGGCAGCTGAATGCGAACTCATGTCCATCCCTTCCATACCGGCCACTTCCTTCTCGTTCTTCTCGTGGTGCATCGGCTTGCCCGGATTCATGCCTTCATACTTGTCGATGATGGTCTGGAACAGGTTTGGCGTGAACGAGGAGTAGAGCTCTACAGGGTTGTTCTGGCTTGGTTTGGAAAGGGCTTCGTATTCAGCTTTTTCAAGCTGTTTAGGTGCCTTCTTGACATCACTGACCCAGGCATCGAAATCCGCCTGAGAAGTTGCGATAGCTTTGAACTTCATACCGGTGAAACCCGCGCCGCTGTAGTTGGCGGAGATACCGTCGAATTCAGCGTTCTGGTTGGCAATCAGGTGCAGCTTGGTCTGCATGCCCGCCATCGCGTAGATCTGGCCGCCCAGGCCCGGGATGAAGAACGAGTTCATCACGGTGTCGGAAGTGATACGGAAGTTAACCGGCGTGTTGGCCGGGAACACGAGCTTGTTGACGGTGGCGATGCCTTGCTCTGGGTAGATGAACAGCCACTTCCAGTCCATGGAGACCACTTCGATGGTGATCGGCTTGACGTCGGATTCCAGCGGACGATAAGGGTCCAGCGCGAGGGTCGATTTGTAGGTGACGTAACCCAGGGCAATGATGATGAGCACTGGAACAGCCCACACCGCGATTTCGACCTTGGTGGAGTGCGACCACTTCGGCGCGTAGACGGCATCCTTATTGGACGCGCGGTATTTCCAGGCGAACGCGAAGGTCATGGCGATGACCGGCACTACGACCAACAGCATCAGCAGCGTTGCGGTGATGATCAGGTTTCGCTCGTCCAGGCCAACCTGGCCCTTGGGATCGAGCAAGGTCATGTTGCAACCACTCAGCAACAACGTGCCGAGCAGAGGCAAGAAGCCTAAGAATCTGGGGTACCTGTTTTTACTCATCTCACGACCTCTAAAGCAGCTTGCGCAATGCAGTTGGGTTTTGATCGCCAACACTTCACCCTGCCAAGGGTTGGCATTTTTTCTTCGATTGAATAAGGGCCTGCCCGTCGCGCTAAACGCTCATCGACAAATCCTGGGCCAGCGGTGTGTTCTTATTCGAATTCGTGGTCAAAGGCCTTGTTACAGACCAATTCCATTTGGTGCGGATAGTTGGAAAGGTTGCCGACACCGGGAGTCCCATGGGGCAATCAAACCGCCCCTTCGACCGCCCTCCTAGCGAGGAATTGAGCAGCGCCGGAATTTCAGTGCGGGCGATTGTAGATATGTAACGCTCTATAAACCATGTCTCATATCGAAATAATTTTTATCGATTCCAGCAACAATCGTTGACGATTATTGCGTCACTCAACAATCGTATCGCGTTTCATTCTCAACAAGAACCCCAAAAAACGTAGGCTTACTATCCACACTTTGGACAGCTTCCTTTACCGCCGCGGTGTCGTAATCAGCCCAGAAGCCTCTCTAGACAGGGCCTCCAGCATTTCGCGGGAGCCTGTTAAATCTGCCTGATGGGGCTTTGTGACTTTTGGCAACCAAGTCGCTCAGAGGGGGCGAATTCGGGGTGTCGCGCAGCTCCGAGATCGCCACTTGAAATGTCTTGCCACACCCTGCGTGTGACATCATGTCGCACATGTGCCGCACATGTTCTTGAGCCAAATCATGTTCTTTTTCCGCACCTCTGGAATGCAAAGCGCCCCGGCCCTTTCAAGGAGGACCGGGGCGTTTTTTGTGTCGTCAGGTGCTGCGGCAGGAGACCTTAGCGCAGGTTCTTGCGGTTGCGGGAAATGCCCAGCGGCACCAGCACGACGGTCAATACAAAGGCCACCAATGCCCACTGCGCCAGGGATAAGCCCAGCACCGGCGGGTACGGCGTCTCGCAGAAACCGTCGACCTGAAAGCCCAGCGGGAAAATCGAAGCCAGCGGCAAGCCATCGACAATCGGCTGCAGGACGTCGATCCCGCAACTGACCGCCGGGTAGAACTGGATGTACACGTGATACCCGGCGACCGCAGTGCCCGCAATGGCGCTGAGTACCACCAGAATTTCGAGCACCGTAATACTGCGTCGGGTGCGCATTGCCGCGCCGATGAAGGCGAAGATCGCGATCAGCAACAAGGCATAGCGTTGCAGGATGCACAGCGGGCATGGCGCTTCGCCCAACACCACTTGCATGTACAGCGCACCGCCGATCAGCGCCAGGCAGATCACACCGAGCAAGACCAGAAACCGTCGCTCACGTCCCAAACGCATTATTTCGTCACTCATCCCGTATCCCTTTGCCAAAGTGGTGATTGTCGTATGCCCACAAGTTTACACGCTGACCGGGAGCGTACGCGGGCGGTTCGGTGGTTTTAACAGGAGGGAATTAACGGCAGGGGAATTAACGGGGGATTAAACAGCGGGCTTTGTATTGAGGCTGATTGATCGTTCCCACGCTCTGCGTGGGAACGATCATTCAATAAGGGTTTACTCCAGCGCCGCAGCCGGGCCGAAGAACTCGTAACGGCTTTGCTTCTCCGGAACGCCCAACGCTTTGAGGTGACGCTTGATCGCACCCATGAAGCCTTTTGGACCGAGGAAGTAAGCGTCCAGATCACGCTGCTCAGGCAACCAGGCAGCAAGCTGATCCTGACTCAACAACCCGACCTGATGTGCTGCCGGGCTGACGCCATCATCTTCGGCGTAGCAGTAGAAGCGCTTGAGTTGCGGATGACGCTCGGCCAGCGCATCGACCCAATCACGGAAGGCGTGAACGCCGCCGTTACGCGCGCAGTGAATAAAGTGCACCGGGCGCTTGGTCGCCAGCGCCGCTTCAAGCATTGGCAAGGTCGGCGTGATACCCACACCGCCGCTGATCAGCACCAGCGGTTTGTCGCTGGCGGTCAGGGTGAACTCGCCGGCCGGTGGAAACAGCATGATGCTCGCACCGACATGCATCTGGTCATGCAGGAAGTTCGAAGCACGACCGCCGGCTTCGCGCTTGACGCTGATGCGGTACTGACCGGCGTCAGCCAGGGCCGACAGCGAATAGTTGCGACGAATCTCTTCGCCCTCGAGGATCAGTTTCATGCCGATGTACTGGCCGGGTTCTGCCGCGAGGATCGGGCCTTTGTCCGCCGGTTCGAAGTAGAACGAGGTGATTTCCGAGCTCTCCTCGACCCGCGCCACCAGTTTGAAATCCCGCTCCCCGCGCCAGCCGCCTGGAGCTTCGGCCTTCTGGTCGTAGATCGCGGTTTCGGCACCGATCAGGATGTCGGCCAACTGGTTATAGGCCGCACCCCAGGCGCTCATGACTTGAGGGGTAGCAATCTCGCTGCCGAGCACTTCGCAGATGGCTCGCAGCAAGCAACTGCCGACGATCGGGTAGTGCTCAGGCAAGATTTGCAGGGCGACGTGCTTGTTGATGATCTTCGCCACCAGGTCGCCCAATTGGTCCAACTGATCGATATGCCGCGCATACATCAACACGCCGTTGGCCAGCGCACGAGGCTGATCGCCGCTGCTCTGGTGGGCCTGGTTGAACAACGGGCGGACTTCCGGGTATTCGGAGAGCATCATGCGATAGAAATGAGTGATCAACGCTTCGCCACCGCTTTCCAGCAGTGGGACGGTCGATTTGACGATGGCACGGTCTTGAACGCTAAGCATAAGGGCAACTCCAGAGCTTTTTGGTTTCCAGCTGATTACCCCTTACCTATCAGTTTCCATGCCAAGAATTAAAACCTTATAAATCAATTAGTTAAAAAACACGTAGTCATATCGACAATGACTGATTTATAGTCATTTAGACTACGTGGAGTCAATATGACTGCAAAATCACTGCTCACCGCCCTGCTCCCCCTGGTCTCTGACCTGTCCCGCGAACTGCCGGAGGGCGAGCGCTATCGGCGCCTGCTCGAAGCCATGCGCGCGCTGCTACCGTGTGATGCCGCCGCGCTACTGCGCCTCGACGGCGAATGGCTGGTGCCCTTGGCGGTAGATGGTCTGAGCCCGGATACCCTGGGACGACGCTTCAAGGTCAGCGAACATCCGCGCTTCGAGGTCTTGCTCAGCAGTCAGGGGCCGACCCGTTTCGCCAGCGACAGCGAGCTGCCGGACCCTTACGACGGGTTGGTGGACGGTCTCGACGAACACCTGGAAGTCCACGATTGCATGGGCTGCCCGTTGTTTATCGACGAACGCCCCTGGGGCCTGCTGACCCTCGATGCGCTGGACCCGCAGCGTTTCGAACCGATCGAACTGGACGCTCTGGAGGCCTTCGCCAGTCTTGCCGCAGCGACGGTCAACGCTGCCGAGCGCATTGAGCGGCTGGCCTTACGCGTGGAAGACGAACATCAGCGCGCTGAGGTTTACCGCCAAGCCAGCAGCCAGCAAAACCGCGAAATGATCGGCCAAAGCAAAAACCATAAACGCTTGATGGAAGAAATCAATCTGGTGGGCGGCAGCGATCTGACGGTACTGATCACCGGCGAAACCGGTGTCGGTAAAGAGCTGGTGGCCCAGGCTATTCATGCGGCTTCACCGCGGGCCGACAAACCGATCATCAGCCTCAACTGCGCGGCCCTGCCGGACACCTTGGTGGAAAGCGAACTGTTGCGGGTGCTGCAAAGCGGTCAATTGCAACGCTTGGGCTCGGACAAAGAGCACCAGGTCGATGTGCGGCTGATCGCTGCGACCAACCGCGATCTGGCTGAAGAAGTGCGCAGTGGCCGCTACCGGGCCGACTTTTATCATCGCCTCAGTGTTTATCCGTTGCTGGTGCCGGCGCTGCGCGATCGCGGCCGTGATGTGCTGCTGCTCAGCGGTTTCTTCCTGGAGCAAAACCGCTCGCGCATGGGCCTCAACAGCCTGCGCCTGACCAGCGATGCTCAGGCGGCACTGCTGGCTTATGCCTGGCCGGGCAATGTCCGTGAACTCGAACACTTGATAGGCCGTAGCGCACTGAAGGCACTGGGCAATTGCCGTGAGCGCCCGAAGATTCTCAGCCTCAGCGCGGCGGATCTGGATTTGCCGAATGTCACCGAGCAGGCGCCGTCACCGGAACCTGCCACCGACCCCGTAGTATTGCCCGACGCCGCCGGGGATCTGCGCCTGGCCACCGAGAATTACCAGCGTCAGTTGATCAACGCCAGCCTTGAGCGACACCAGAACAACTGGGCAAGCGCCGCCCGTGAGCTAGGCTTGGACAGGGCGAACCTTGGAAGGATGGCCAAGCGGTTGGGGATGAAATAACACACATCCCCCGAATGATCGTTCCCACGCTCCTGCGTGGGAATGCCTCACTGGACGCTCTGCGTCCGCTTCGGCAGTGACGCGGAGCGTCACGGGCTGCATTCCTTTGCTGCGCGTGGGAACGATCTGCTTTCATTAACCCTAAAGCCAGCCCCCAACAAGTCGATAACCCGTCATCGATAGCTGTTCACGGCCCCATTACCGCGAACCACCTTATCCACAGAAGGTTTTTATGTCCTCCACCAAAGCCCGCGCAGATTCACTCTCGCTTCTGC
>JAPLSD010000470.1 GCA_026398835.1 Pseudomonas sp. | reverse complement strand
GGCGAAGTGACTTCCCTTAGCGCGCGCGGTGTTCGCGGCGGTGTCGGCAACAGTTCGTTGCTGGCGGCCCTCGGCCATGCCCTGCACCACCTCGGCGAGCGCGTGCTGCTGGTGGACATGTGCCCTGAAAACCTCTTGGGCCTGCACTTCAACCTGGCCGTTGGTGAGCGCAGTGGCTGGGCGCGTGCGCTACTCGATGAGCAGGGCTGGATGGATCAGGCCTGGACACTGCAATCGGGGTTTTACCTGATGCCCTATGGACAGCTGGAGTGGTCCGAGCAACAACGGGTCGAACAGCAACTGTGTCAGGAGCCCGAGTTGTGGGCTCGACGTCAGGTTGCCCTGACCCAGCATTTCGACTGGATACTGTTCGACCTGCCTCAGCGTTTGCCCGGGCATGCGAAAGTCGGCAGGTGTGCGATGCAGATTCGGGTCGCCGAAGCCGACGCTGCGTGCCATGTGTTGTTGCAGCGCGTTGAAGCACTGAACAGCTATCTGCTGGTCAATCGATTTGATCCCGCCAGCCTGCTCCAGCGCGATCTGCTGCTGATCTGGCGAAAGCTCTTCGGGGGCTGGATGCTGCCGCTGACGGTCCACAGCGATGAGGCCATGCGCGAGGCACTGGCGTTCAAAAAACCGGTCGGTGAGCATTCTCCCGCCAGCCTGGCGGCCCAGGACGTGCTCAGCCTCGCGACCTGGTGCCTGGCTCAGCGCCGGGAACGGCCATGATCGCCCGCTGGTTTCCCTACGAGCACCTGCGCCGCCGCCACGGTTGTAACCCGTTGGTTGCGCTGCTGCTGGCGACGATGAACGCGCTGACCTGGCTGGTCCTGCCCCTGGAGTCGCCGGCCTGGCGCGGCGTGCTCGATCAACGACAACGCTGGTACCCGCACTTGGCCAGCAAGTCGCCGAGCCTGGGTGATCCGTTACGCTATGCCGTGCAAAGTCTTTGGCTATTGTTGATCTGTCCGCTTGAACAACTGCGTCGCCGGGAGCGCGCGCCCGGCGTGTTTCGCCGCATTGCCGGATTTTACAGCCGGGCATGGGAGCGGGTTGGCAGCGCTTTGGAGCAACTGCCGGAGCAGTTCGCAAACCATTCGCACAGACTTCAGAGCACGTACGGGGGCGCAGGCCTGGATCGCCGTTATCAGCACCTGCTCGATGGCTTGGTCGGCATGGTCGCGCTTGGCCTGATTCTGCTCTGTATCACCGAGCCGTTCAGCGTCCTGAACCAAATGATCTTCGTTGTTTTGCTCTGGGGGCTGGCCATGCTGGTAAGGCGTATACCAGGGCGCTTCCCGACATTGCTGATGGTGGTGCTGTCGGTCATCGTCTCCTGCCGCTACCTGTGGTGGCGCTATACCGCGACCCTGAATTGGAACAAGCCATTCGACCTGGCCTGTGGTGTGTTGCTGCTGATCGCCGAAACCTATTCGTGGATGGTGCTGATTCTTGGTTATATCCAGACCAGTTGGCCGCTGGAGCGCAAACCGATGCAACTGCCCAGTGATTTGCGACTGTGGCCGGCGGTGGACCTGCTGATTCCGACCTACAACGAAGATCTTGCGGTGGTGCGCGGTACGGTCTATGCCGCACTGGGGATCGACTGGCCGCAGGACAAGCTGAAGATCTACATCCTCGACGACGGCAAGCGTGAAGCGTTCCACCTGTTTGCCGATGAAGTGGGGGTCGGCTACATCGTTCGCGAGAATAACAACCACGCCAAGGCCGGTAACCTCAACCATGCATTGGGCCATATTAACAGTGAGCTGGTGACGATCTTTGACTGCGATCATGTGCCGGTGCGCTCATTTCTACAGCTCACTGTGGGTTGGTTCCTGCGCGATCCGAAACTGGCGCTGATGCAGACCCCGCACCACTTCCTCTCGCCCGATCCATTCGAGCGAAACCTGAACGTGTTCCGTCGCAGCCCCAACGAAGGCGAGTTGTTCTACGGCCTGGTCCAGGATGGCAACGACTTGTGGAATGCCGCGTTCTTCTGTGGTTCGTGCGCCGTACTGCGACGCTCTGCGCTGGACGATATCGGTGGCTTCGCTGTCGAGACCGTGACCGAAGATGCTCATACCTCGCTGCGTCTGCATCGCCACGGCTGGAGCTCGGCGTATTTACGTATCCCGCAAGCGGCCGGGCTCGCCACCGAGAGCCTGTCGGCGCATATCGGCCAGCGCATTCGCTGGGCGCGGGGCATGGCGCAAATTTTTCGCACCGACAACCCTCTGTTGGGTAGCGGCCTGACCTTGCTCCAGCGCATCTGCTACGCCAACGCCATGATGCACTTCCTGGCCGGCCTGCCTCGCCTGATCTTCCTCACCGCGCCCCTGGCCTTTCTACTTCTGCATGCCTTCATCATCTATGCTCCAGCCTTGATGATTCTGTTGTACGTGTTGCCGCACATGGTCCACGCCAACCTGACCAATTCGCGGATGCAGGGCGCCTTTCGCCAGACATTCTGGGGCGAGGTCTACGAGACCGTCCTGGCCTGGTACATCGCCCGACCCACCACGATGGCGTTGTTGAGTCCAAAAAAAGGCACGTTCAACGTCACCGCAAAGGGTGGCCTGATGGAGAACAATCAGTTCGACTGGAGGATTGCCCAGCCTTATCTGATCCTCGCGTTGCTGAACGTGGCGGGCTTGGGCTTCGCGGTCTGGCGGCTGTTTTACGGCCCCATAACAGAGTTCAGCACGGTGCTGGTGAGCAGTCTCTGGGTGATCTACAACCTGCTCATTATTGGTGTTGCGGTAGCGGTTGCCGCCGAAGTGCGCCAAGTGCGCAATACCCATCGGGTTCAGGCGCAATTGCCGGCGGCGGTGCGTCTGGATAGCGGGCACTTCTATCAGGGCATGCTGCAAGACTATTCCGAT
>JAPLSD010000141.1 GCA_026398835.1 Pseudomonas sp. | reverse complement strand
GCACCGGTCATGCAGGCCGCCGGACGCTCTGGAATCGCTGCGGTCCTGGTCGCTTTGCTGATCTGCTGGAAGGGTGGTTGGGAACAGGTCGGCAACACCTGGCGGGGCGGTCTGCTCGCGGGCAGCCTGTTTGGCCTGGAGTTTCTGTTTATCTCCGAAGGCCTGCAACTGACCACGGCTGCGCATATGTCGGTGTTTCTCTACACCGCGCCGATCTTCACCGCATTGGGTGTGAACTGGCTGCTACCAAGCGAGCGGCTTCGACCATTGCAATGGCTGGGAATCTTTCTCGCGTTTGTCGGCATCAGCTTTGCGTTTGCTGGCGGTTTGTCGCTGGACAACCTCGATCGGCGGATGCTGCTGGGTGACGCGTTGGGCGTGTTGGCCGGGGCTGCCTGGGGCGCGACCACAGTGGTGGTGCGCGCTTCACGTTTGTCCGAAGCACCCGCGACCCTGACCTTGTTTTATCAACTGATCGTCGGCTTTGTCGGCCTCCTGGTGATTGCCGCCGCGAGTGGGCAGATCAGCCATGTCAGCTTGACCACGGTGGCGGTGGCCAGTGTGCTGTTCCAGGGCCTGGTGGTGTCGTTCTTCAGTTACCTGACCTGGTTCTGGTTGCTGCGCCGATACCTGGCGGCGAATCTGGCGGTGTTCTCCTTCATGACGCCGTTGTTCGGCGTCACGTTTGGTGTGGTGCTACTCAATGAAAAGCTGAGCCTCAACTTCGTGGTCGGTGCCGTATTGGCCACCCAGCAACAATCCGCTACCGGCAACCATCAATGCGGGCGCCAACCCACCACTGAAATGGCTGCTCAGCGCCGCCAGCAACGGCCCGCTGAGCTGACCCACGGCGAAGCAGGCCGTCAGCAGCCCGGCGTTGCGTTGTGTATTGTGGGGCGCCAGTTCCCGCGAGCGCTGCATCACCAGCTGCATGCAGGCTAAAAACGGCGTGCCGCAGAGGATCACGCCCAACGCCAGCCCAGGACCGCTGCCCAGCAGGCAAGCGAACACCCCGGCAGCTTGCAGCCATAGGGTCGCGATCAACCAATGGCGGGTGGTATTCGGGGTTGTATTAGGGGTGTACCGACGCAAACTGACCAGCACCACGCCAATGGCCGCGGCCAGGCCGAAGCACGGCCAGAACAGATCGGCCTGCCATTGACCCTGAAAGCGCGCACTGGCCATCTGCGAGAGGAACGTGGCGGGAATGATGTAACCCAGGCCGTACAAGGCGTAGATCACACCCAGCCGAGGGATTCCGGTGTTGCCTGAGGTCACGGCAGCAGGTGCCGTGCTCACGTTCGCTGCCGGTTGCGGCAGGATCGGCAAAATCACCAGTAACATCAGCAGCCCCACGCCGGCATACACCAGCCACAGCGTGGCCGAGCTCTGCCCCAATAGGTTCGAGCCCAGCGCCAGCAATCCCGTCAGAAAAATCCCCAGCCCGGGCCCGGCGAAGACCAGGGCGCCGAGTCGTGGACGTCCGGCTGCCAACGCCAGAGGCTGACTCAGCGCAGTAATCATCACCAGAACCCAGGCGCTGGCCACGCCAGTGCCGAATCGCAGCAGCAAATGCGACCAGAAACCCGTGGCCCAGAACGAAGCCAGCGTCAGCAACACGCACAACCACAAACCGCCGAGCAAACGGCGACGAACCTGCTCAGGACGGCGGGCGAACATCGCGTCGACCGCGCCAATGAAGTAACCGAGGTAGTTGGCCGCCGCGATAAGCCCGGCGGCGGTCAGATCGATCTGACCTTCACTGAGCAAGTGCGGCAATTGTGGGGTGAGGGCGAAGCGGCCAATACCCATGGCCATCATCAAGGCAATGAAACTGGCGAGTAAGCGAATCAGAGGTGACATGGTCTGGATTCCTGCAAAGGAGCAATGACCGTTAGGCTAGGACTGATTGACTTTCTTTAAAAATGAATAATAGTGAGTAACTTGTTCACGTTTGGAGAATGGTGTGGAGTTCAGCCAATTGCGCATCTTCCAGGCCGTTGCCGAGGAAGGTTCCATCACCCGTGCCGCCGAACGGCTACACCGGGTGCCGTCCAATCTGTCGACACGGCTCAAGCAGTTGGAAGAGCAACTGGGTGTCGAACTGTTTCTGCGCGAGCGTCAGCGTTTGCAGCTTTCGCCTGCGGGCAAAGTCTTGCTGGACTACACCGCACGGCTGTTCGCCTTGCACGACGAAGCTCACGCGGCGGTGCAGGGCGGTCAGCCGGCCGGCGACTTCGTGTTGGGCACCATGTACAGCACGGCCGCGATTCATCTTCCAGCGCTGCTGGCGCGCTATCACCGCAGCTACCCGGCGGTGAACCTGCAGGTGCAATCGGGCCCCAGCGGTGAGTTATTGGAAGGCTTGCTCACCGGTCGGCTCGATGCGGCACTGGTGGACGGGCCGCTGGAACTGGCCGGGCTTGACGGTGTGCCGCTGTGCGACGAGAAACTGGTGCTGATCAGCGAGGCCGATCACCCGCCGGTACGCAGTGCCCTGGATGTGGAAGGGCGGTCGGTGTTCACCTTTCGTCAGGGATGTTCTTACCGGATGCGTCTGGAGGCGTGGTTTGCCCATGATCATGCGGCGATGGGCCGGGCGATGGAGATCGAGTCATATCCGGGGATGTTGGCCTGCGTCATTGCCGGTTCCGGTGTGGCATTGATGTCGGAATCGATGCTCGCCAGCCTGCCGGGACGCGAAAGCGTGGCGGTGCACCCGTTGGCTGAGCCGTTCGCCAGCGCCACCACCTGGTTGATGTGGCGCAAGGGCATGGTCGGCGCCAACCTCAATGCCTGGATCGAGTTACAACAGGCGGCCAGGCCGGTTCAGCCACTGGAAGTCAGGGTGAGCGCCTGAGGATGACTTGGCACATTCGAAATAATT
The DNA here is from genome assembly GCA_026398835.1 of Pseudomonas sp. Taxonomy (GTDB): domain Bacteria; phylum Pseudomonadota; class Gammaproteobacteria; order Pseudomonadales; family Pseudomonadaceae; genus Aquipseudomonas. Next base: position 375 of record JAPLSD010000141.1, on the reverse strand, counting down.
CTGTAACAGATCATTGTCATACCGGGCGAGCATTGCGTAGGACTTCGGACTATTATCTGTATGAAGCGGCTACAGAACTCCGGTCGCTCGGCACTACCCTGAAGGGGGCACCATGAAAGAGAAAATCCAAAACTGGCTCCATGACCTCGGTGTTGCTCTCGGCCTGATTGAACCGCCTCTGCAACCCGTGCCAATCCGCACTGACGACGAGCAACGGCGACGTCAGCAGCGCCGGTAGGATCCTCGGCGGCTGAGCCATCCTGCGCGCGGCGCGGGACTCCTTGCAGCATGCGAAAAAAGGCCCGGCTTCCCGCTGACTGATCAACGGGAACCAGGCCAAGACCTCATTGTTAAAAGCGCGGTTTGATGGCCTTC
>JAPLSD010000248.1 GCA_026398835.1 Pseudomonas sp. | reverse complement strand
GCCGGCGGCATCTTTGACGTCTTCGTCATGGTCTTCATCTTCGTCGTGCTCATCGGCATCCGGCTTGTCGCCGAACAACGGGCTTTCCAGTTCTTGCTTGGCGACCACGCAACCGGCGGCTTTTGGCAGGCTGAACAGCACGAGTGGCTTCTCAAGTTCAGCACGGGCCGCGGCGACTTTGGCTTTGTCATCATCTGAGCTTGCGATGTGTTCAAAACCCACCAGGTTCATCGCCGGGCTTTCCAGCTCCAGCTCCAGGGCCTGACCGTCCAGCACCGCGTTCAAACGCCCGACACCATGTTCGTGAGCACCGAGGCTGCCGTGTTCATGCTCATGATCATGGACCTCGGCGGCATGAGCGACAGCCAGCGGCAACAGGGCAAACGGCAAGGCGAGAAGCAGACGGCGCATAGCAAGTCTCCGGGAGGGAAGATGAAAATTATGTTATGTAATCTTATAACGGTGGTGGCGAGAGTTTGACCGTCTGCTTGGCGTTGCGCAAGACGCATGGGAGCATGCTCGTCACAAATGTGAGGGAAAACCTATGTTGCGGATTCGTGGAAGCATCGGCGACTGGCCGGTGGACTTGACCCTGGAGCTCGATGAGGGCGATTGGGCGCAGTTGGGCGCGCAGTTGCAGGCGACCAAGCCTGAGGGCAGTGCGCCTGCGGCCAAACCGGTGAATCAGGACGATGCGCTATGGCAGATCGCCAAGGATCTGCTGCGCAAGGCCGGACAGATGAGCGGGCCGGATCTGCTTGAGCAGATGGAGGCCCTGACCGGCAGCGCCGCAGCCGGAAAGCGGTTGCTGGTGCGCTTGCGCCACTGCGCTGAGGTCAAGGTGGTGAGCGGCGCAGATACGCCGCTTTATAGCTGGATCGAGCCAGCGTAGAGCCTGCGATCTTTTCGGGATCACTCAATACAACGCGGCAAACAACTTGCGGCGGTACGCAGTGACCAGCGGGTGATCGTTGCCCAGCAGGTCGAACACTTGCAGCAGGGTTTTGTGCGGCAGGCCTTCGCTGTAGCTGCGGTTGCGGATGAACAGCTTGAGCAGCCCGTCCAGCGCAGCGTCGTACTGCTGGCGAGCCAGTTGCTGGACTGCCAGTTGGTAGACGGCTTCATCATCCAACGGGTTTTGCGCCAGGCGGGTTTTCAGGTCGGCGACATCCGGCAGGTCCGCGGCCAGACCCAGAAACTTCAGCTGCGCCTTGGCACCGGCCAGCGCGGCTTTGTGCTCGTCACCCTGGACCGCGTCGAGCACGGTCTGTGCTTCGCTCAGCTCATTGCGTTCGGCCAGGCAACGAGCGTACAGAATCAGCGCCTTGGCGTTGCTGTTATCTTCGCTCAGCAGGGTTTTCAGCGTGGCCTCGGCATCGGCGAAACGGCCTTCGTCGAACAGCGTCTGAGCCTGCTCCAATGGGTCGGCAGCAGCCGGTGGTGGCATCTGCACATGGGGCTCAAGCAGCGCGCGGATCGCCGATTCCGGTTGCGCACCAGCAAAACCGTCCACCGGTTGGCCGTCCTTGAACAGCACTACGGTTGGCAGGCTGCGGATGCCAAAGCGCGAAACGATGTCCGGCTCGGCGTCGCAGTTGACCTTGGCCAACAGCAACTCGCCCTGATAGCTCTCGGCAATCTGCTGCAGCATCGGCATCAGAGCCTTGCACGGCGCACACCATTCGGCCCAGAAATCCACCAGCACCGGTTTGTGGAAAGAGTTCTCGATCACCGACTGGTCGAAATCGACAGTGCTGGCCTCGAAGATATACGGCGTGTCTTGACTCATGGGGCATCTCTTGGAAGCGTGAATGGGCTAACTATAAGGGCTGGTGGGGGTTGGCTGAAAGCGGGTAGGCAGTTGCAGGTGTGTTGGCCGACAGATCGCGATGCTTTTCAGCCACGTTGCGCGTGGTACAGGCTCACCTTGCGAAACTCTTCAGGTTCCGCCAGATCCGGCAAGGTGAAGGCTTCAAGCATTTCCAGCCGTTGATACGCCGGATGCTGAAAGTCCCGCACTCGCGAATCCGCCACCAGGGCTTCACGCCCGCGACTCAAAAACTCATCAAGCAACGGCAGATTGGCGCGGTCGTAGAGCACATCGGCGACCAGAATCAGGTCAAAGCGATCTGCCTCGGCGAAAAAGTCTGTCGAGTAGCTGAGTTCCACCTCATTGAGTTCGGCATTCGCCCGGCAGGCCGCGATTGCCAGCGGATCAAAATCACAGGCCACCACTTCCAGTGCACCGGCCTTGGCCGCGGCGATCCCGGCAACCCCGGAACCGGCGCCGAAATCCAGCACCCGCTTACCTTCGACCCACTGCGGGCGCTCGGCGAGATAGCGCGCCAACGCCAGGCCGCTGGCCCAGCAGAAACTCCAGTAAGGCGGCTCATGCAAAATTCGCCGGGTTTCTTCCGGCGTGAAGGCGCGGTCCATGTTTTCGGCGTCGATCAGCCAGAGCTTTAGCTCGGTCTCCGGCAACTTACAGGAGACAAGCTTCGCGTCACCGAGCAGCTCTCCCAGAGCCTCTTGCAGGTCGAGCGGTATGGTCATGGCGCTTTGAAGAACTGCAATTGACCCAGTGCCTGGGTGATCGGTTGATCAATGCGGCGCGAAGGCAAATGCAGAATCAATTGTCCGGACTGGCTGGCGCGGCCGCGCAATTCGACGCGGGCCCCGACCGGAAAGGTTTCCGGATTGAAGCGCAGACGGAACGGCAGCACCTGGTTGTTGCCGATCAGGCTAGAACTGGCCAGCAATTGTTGCGGCCGGCCGCGTTCGTCGATCACCAGCAGCGCCAGTTCGACTTCAGCGCCGGCCGGTACGCCTTGTAGGCTGCCGCTCAATTCGCGTTGAAAGGCCGGCAGTGGGCCGAGGTTGGCCGACTCTTGAGCTTTCTTCTGCGCCTGCTGTGGTGCTGGCCCCGGTACCGGTGGTGCAGGCTTGGGCGTATTGCTGCCGCACGCGACCAGCAGGCTGAAAAGACTGAGCAAAACGAGCGGTCGTAGCGGCATGTGAAGCTCCAGCAAGGCTAAGTTCCGTGTGCATACATAGTAGCCGGTCTATATACCGTAAAGCCTATGGCTTGTCTTGCCAGTGGGATGCGCTACCATGGCCCTCCCTTTTTTTGTTGCCTGCCACCATGCACTGTCCCTTCTGCGGTGCCAACGACACCAAGGTCATCGACTCGCGTCTGGTCGCCGAAGGCGAACAGGTGCGCCGCCGGCGTGAATGCCTGGCCTGCGGTGAGCGTTTCACCACCTTCGAAACCGCCGAACTGGTGTTGCCGCGCCTGATCAAAACCGACGGCAGCCGTCAGCCGTTCGACGAAGAAAAACTCCGTGCCGGCATGCAGCGGGCCCTGGAAAAACGTCCAGTGAGCGTCGAGCGCCTGGAATCGTCGCTGGCGCACATCAAGCACAAGTTGCGGGCGACTGGCGAGCGTGAGGTCAAGTCGCTGGTGGTCGGTGAACTGGTGATGGCCGAGCTGCAAAAGCTCGATGAAGTCGCCTACATTCGTTTCGCTTCGGTTTATCGGCGCTTCCAGGACCTCAACGAGTTCCGCGAAGAGATCGATCGCCTTGCCCGTGAGCCCGCCAAAGAATGACTATTTCCTCTGAACAAGCGGTCCTCGACGCCCACTACATGGCCCGAGCCCTGGAGCTGGCGCGCAAAGGCCTCTATACCACTCATCCGAACCCCCGCGTCGGTTGTGTGATCGTGCGTGACGGGCAGATTGTCGGCGAAGGCTGGCATGTGCGCACCGGTGAGCCCCATGCCGAAGTTCACGCGTTGCGCGCTGCCGGTGAAAACGCCCGGGGCGCTACCGCCTATGTGACCCTCGAACCTTGCAGCCATCACGGCCGCACGCCGCCCTGTGCTGACGCGCTGGTGAATGCCGGCGTGGCGCGGGTCGTCGCGGCCATGCAGGACCCGAATCCGGAAGTCGCCGGCCGTGGCATGCAGCGTTTGGCTCAAGCCGGGATCGCCATCCACAGCGGTGTGCTCGAGGGGCAGGCACGCGCCATCAACCAGGGTTTCCTCAAACGCATGGAACACGGCCTGCCCTTTGTGCGGGTCAAACTGGCCATGAGCCTGGACGGTCGCACAGCGATGGCCAGTGGCGAGAGCCAGTGGATCACCGGCCCGGCCGCGCGTTCCGCCGTGCAGCGCCTGCGGGCTCAGGCCAGTGTGGTGCTGACCGGTGCCGACACAGTATTGGCGGACGGCGCCCGATTGACCGTACGTGCGGATGAGCTGGGACTGGATGCCGAGCAGACAGCACTGGCGCTCAGCCGTCCACCCTTGCGGGTGCTGATCGATGGTCGTCTACGAGTACCGCTCGACGCGCCATTCTTCAAGGCCGGTCCGGCGCTGGTCGCTACCTGTGTCGCGGTGGAAGAGCAGTACGCCAATGGCCCGGAATGCCTGATCGTGCCCGGTGACGATGGCCAG
>JAPLSD010000086.1 GCA_026398835.1 Pseudomonas sp. | reverse complement strand
TCTTGCAAAGGTCTTGCGTCAGCCGCTGTCGGCCCCGCAAGGCTTATGTGGTAGGCTTTGCCGGTTTGCACAGTGGGCGGCTAAAACCCGATGTTTCAGTACCGGCGTTCTATCCGTTCCATTTGTCCGCCTTCAGGAGTTTCCATGCGCGTGACCCAGATTTTCGCCGCCGCAGCCATTGCGTTGGTCAGCACCTTTGCCGTAGCCGATGACGCTGCCGAGCAGGCGATTCGCAAGAGCCTCGATAACCTGCAACTCGAAGTTCCGGTCGAAACCATCAGCGCCAGTCCATTGCCCGGCCTGTATGAGGTCAAACTCAAAGGCAGCCGCGTGCTGTATGCCAGTGCCGACGGTCAATTCGTCATGCAGGGCTACCTGTTCCAGCTCAAGGACGGTAAACCGGTCAACCTGACCGAAAAAGCCGAGCGTCTGGGCATTTCCAAGTTGGTCAACGGCATCCCTGTCGCTGAAACCGTGGTTTATCCGGCTATTGGCGAAACCAAATCGCACATCACCGTATTCACTGACACTACGTGCCCGTACTGCCACAAGCTGCACGCCGAAGTGCCTGAGCTGAACAAAATGGGCATTGAGGTGCGTTACGTTGCTTTCCCGCGCCAGGGCCTCGGTTCGCCGGGTGACGAGCAACTGCAAGCGGTCTGGTGCTCCAAAGACAAAAAAGCAGCCATGGACAAAATGGTCGACGGCAAGGAAATCAAGGCTGCCAAGTGCGCCAACCCGGTTTCCAAGCAGTTTGCCCTCGGTCAGTCGATTGGTGTGAACGGTACACCGGCCATCGTTTTGGCCGACGGCCAAGTGATTCCGGGCTATCAGCCTGCGCCACAAGTCGCCAAACTGGCGCTGGGCGCGAAATAATCCTGCGTCGTCACGGTAAGCCTTTGACGATCATGGTGCGGCGACAGCGGTCGTCGTGTCATTAATAGAGAGCCGCGCGCTTTGCGGCTGTTTTTCACGGCCGACCTTGAGTCGGCCGTTTTATGGGGAGTTCAGAGTGAATCCGGTCAAAGTAGGCATCTGTGGGTTAGGTACCGTCGGTGGCGGCACCTTCAACGTACTTCAGCGTAACGCCGAGGAGATTGCCCGCCGTGCCGGGCGTGGAATCGAAGTGGCACAAATTGCCATGCGTACGCCAAACCCCCTGTGCGAGATTACCGGTACCCCCATTACCAACGATGTTTTCGCTGTTGCGACCAACCCTGAAATCGATATTGTCATCGAGCTGATCGGTGGTTACACCGTGGCCCGTGAGCTGGTGCTCAAGGCCATCGAGAACGGCAAGCACGTGGTCACCGCAAACAAGGCGCTGATCGCCGTTCACGGCAACGAAATCTTCGCCAAGGCTCGTGAAAAGGGCGTGATCGTCGCCTTCGAAGCTGCCGTGGCGGGTGGCATCCCGGTGATCAAGGCGATTCGTGAAGGGCTGTCGGCCAACCGCATCAACTGGGTCGCCGGGATCATCAACGGCACCGGCAACTTCATCCTCACCGAGATGCGTGAAAAAGGCCGGACCTTCGAAGACGTACTGGCCGAGGCGCAAGCCTTGGGTTATGCCGAAGCCGATCCGACCTTCGACGTTGAAGGTATCGACGCCGCGCACAAGCTGACGATCCTGGCGTCCATCGCCTTTGGCATTCCGCTGCAATTCGACAAGGCCTACACCGAAGGCATCACCAAGCTGACAACCGCTGACGTGAACTACGCCGAAGCCCTGGGCTATCGCATCAAGCACCTGGGTGTGGCACGTAGCACGCCAAGTGGTATCGAGCTGCGCGTACACCCGACGCTGATCCCGGCTGATCGCCTGATCGCCAACGTCAATGGCGTGATGAACGCGGTTATGGTCAACGGCGACGCGGCAGGCTCGACGCTGTTCTACGGCGCCGGTGCCGGCATGGAGCCGACCGCTTCGTCAGTGATCGCGGACCTGGTGGACGTGGTTCGCGCCATGACCTCGGACCCGGAAAACCGCGTACCGCACCTGGCCTTCCAGCCGGACTCGCTGTCGGCCCATCCGATCCTGCCGATCGAAGCCTGTGAAAGTGCCTACTACCTGCGCATCCAGGCCAAAGACCATCCAGGCGTGCTGGCTCAGGTCGCGAGTATCCTGTCGGAGCGTGGTATCAACATCGAATCGATCATGCAGAAAGAAGTCGAGGAACACGACGGTCTGGTGCCAATGATCCTGCTGACCCACCGTGTGCTGGAACAGCACATGAATGACGCCATCACTGCTCTGGAAGCGTTGCAGGGTGTAGTGGGTCCTGTCGTGCGGATCCGTGTCGAGCACTTGAACTAAGCCGTTATTGTTCCGAGGGCTTTTATGCCAAAGCCCTCGTTTGAGAACTCTTTTTAGAGGAGCCAGTCATGCGTTATATCAGTACCCGCGGCCAGGCACCGGCCCTGAATTTCGAAGATGTGCTGCTGACCGGTCTGGCCAGCGATGGCGGCCTGTACGTGCCAGAAAATCTGCCGCGCTTCACTCAGGAAGAAATCGCTTCCTGGGCCGGCCTGCCGTATCACGAGCTGGCCTTCCGGGTGATGCGCCCGTTTGTCACCGGCAGCATTCCGGATGCCGATTTCAAGAAGATCCTGGAAGAAACCTACGGTGTGTTCTCCCACAGCGCTGTTGCGCCGCTGCGTCAGCTGAACGGTAACGAATGGGTGCTTGAGCTGTTCCACGGCCCGACCCTGGCGTTCAAGGACTTTGCCCTGCAACTGCTGGGTCGCTTGCTCGATTACGTGCTGGAAAAGCGCGGTGAGCGTGTGGTGATCCTTGGTGCCACATCCGGTGATACCGGTTCGGCGGCGATCGAAGGCTGCAAGCACTGCGACAACGTCGACATCTTCATCCTGCATCCACACAACCGTGTTTCCGAAGTTCAGCGTCGGCAGATGACGACCATCTTCGGCGAGAACATCCACAACATCGCCGTTGAAGGCAACTTCGACGATTGCCAGGAAATGGTCAAGGCCAGCTTCGCCGACCAGAGCTTCCTCAAGGGCACTCGCCTGGTGGCGGTGAACTCGATCAACTGGGCGCGGATCATGGCCCAGATCGTTTACTACTTCCACGCGTCCCTGCAGCTGGGCGGGCCGGCCCGTTCGGTATCGTTCTCGGTGCCAACCGGCAACTTCGGCGATATCTTCGCCGGCTACCTGGCGCGCAACATGGGTCTGCCGATCAATCAACTGATCGTCGCCACCAACCGCAACGACATCCTGCACCGGTTCATGAGCGGCAATCAGTACGTCAAGGAAACCCTGCACGCGACCCTGTCGCCATCGATGGACATCATGGTCTCGTCGAACTTCGAACGTCTGCTGTTCGATATGCACGGTCGCAATGGTACGGCGTTGGCCGGTTTGATGGATACCTTCAAACAGGGCGGCGGTTTCAGCGTCGATCAGGATCGCTGGACCGAAACGCGCAAGCTGTTCGATTCGCTGGCGGTCGACGATGAGCAAACCTGCGAAACCATCGCTGAAGTCTTCGCACAATGCGGCGAGTTGCTGGATCCACATACGGCTATCGGCGTCAAAGCCGCACGTGAGTGCCGTCGCAGCCTGGATATTCCAATGGTGATTCTGGGGACAGCCCATCCGGTCAAATTCCCTGAAGCCGTGGAAAAAGCTGGTGTAGGAAAAGCGCTTGAACTGCCGGCTCATCTTTCTGATTTGTTTGAGCGAGATGAACGCTGCACCGTTTTGGCGAATGACTTGAAAGCCGTGCAGGCCTTTGTCAGTCAGCATGGCAACCGCGGCAAGCCACTTTGATTGACTAGATCTGTCACACATTGAAGCCCGTCTCCTGACGGGCTTTCTCGTTTCTGCGTGCCACACTTGTCGAAGTTTCGCCCTTGAAGGACGGGCGAGTGACAGTGAAGGGATGTGGGAATGCAGTTTTTTATTTGGTTTAAGCCAGCCCTGCGCTGGTTGTTTTTATTCGGGGTGGTGGGTTTCTGTCTTCCTGCTTTGGCTGCTCACAGCTTGCCTTTGGCCCCTGATATTTCTATCGCCGGTCAAGCACTTCAGCTTGACGCCGCAGAGCGGAAATGGATTCGTGAGCACCCTCAAGTCATCGTAGCCTCCTTGCAATATCCCTTGTACTTGTTCAAGGACGAACATGGGCAGTGGGCCGGTTTGAATAACGATATTCTCAACCGTATTTCATTGATGACGGGTTTGCAGTTTGTCCACGAGGAAACCTTTTCCAACGCTCAAATACTTGGGCTACTGGAAAGTGGCAAGGCGGACATGAGTACGACCCTCGCGGTGAATGACGAGCGCAAGGCTTTTCTCGACTTCAGTCATGCCTTTGGAGGGTCTGGCTGGGTATTCGTGGTTCGGGCAGGTGAGTCCTCATTGGGTTCTCTGGATCAACTCTCGGGGATGGTTCTGGCGTTGCCGGACAGGCATGCGCTGGAGACCAGCATAGGGCATGACTACCCGAATATTCATCTGCGGTCGGTCAAGACTTATGCGGAAGCCAGGGCGTTGGTAGAAAGTGGTGAGGCGGATGTAACCATTCAGAACGAGACGGGTGCACACCTCTATCCGCTAGGGCAACTCAAGGTGGGGAGCCGTGTGGAAGGAAAATGGGAGGACGACCGTCTGGCGATACGTAAAGATCAGCCCCAGTTGTTGAGTATCCTTAACAAGGCTCTCGAGATTTTCACCGCAGCCGAGTTGCGTGCGATGCGCCAAAAGTGGGTGGGTGGTATAGCACCTGCGACTCCTGTCTCCCCATGGCAGCGTGTTTCGCGGTGGGTGTGTTGGGGGGCGGCTTTGGCGATGGTGTTTGGATTGATTTCCCTGCTCTGGAATCGTCGGCTAAAGGTACAAGTTCAGCGGCGACTCAATGCCGAGCAGGCGCTCAATGATCAACTTGTCTTTCAGCATGCGTTACTGAATGCCATTCCCAATCCGGTTTTTGTACGCGACCTGAACGCACGCTTGATCATGTGCAACAAAAGCTATGAGGAACACCTGTCGACCCGCTTTGATCAGGTTAGGGGGCGCCGGCTTACAGAGGTTGACGTCTTGCCCAAGGAAATGGCCGAGCAGTTACACACCGAGTTCATGGAACAGTTGAGCACGCAAAAAACCAGGTTCTTCAATCGGCAGTTGACGTTTAAAACCGGTGTTTTGAACGTCTATTACTGGACAGTCCCGTTCTACAGCGCCGAGGGGCAGTTGCGTGGACTGCTGGGTGGCTGGATCGATATGACTGACCGTAAACCGTTTGAATGCTGATTAACGCAGATCTGTAGGCAGGGACGGCTGGCTATGCGCAGTCGCTGTTTTTTCTCTGTCATCTTTTCCGTGCATGCTCCATGTACTCAGCTTGACGAAGTTCGCCTTCAGTTGATGTGGAGAACTTTCTTCTCGGGCCGATGGTCATTTACTGTAGACACGCCCTTAGGCACTTTGTTTTCGGACTATTGAGTGGTGATCGAGATGGAAAGTATCAGCCTATTGTTGGGTGAGGCTTTGAGCCCGTATCAGGTCGCTCTGATCCCATCGGGTGCCCATGGCGAATGCCTGGTGACGTTGAAGAGTTCGACCGGGGCCGTTGTGGTCGAGCGGGAGTTCAATCAGGCCCAGCTGACGGATAAGCGTTTGCTGACGGACGTCGTAGACGGCCTGCACCGGGATTTACTGATTGCTGAAGGCCGTCTTGAACCCTGCGTAATCGCAGCCCTGCGCAATGCCGCGCAAGACAGAGCCTTCGCCCGCGGGAATTGATTTTTATTTCTGGGGAACCTTACCGGTATAGGCCAGTCAGATTTTGTACAACAGGATCAAGCATTGTGCTCCGGTGCTTGTAGCTTGTTGTACTGGTCTTTGTAGGCCACGTTTAACCCCGAGTCGTCTCCCCACTTCTCGGGGTTTCTTTTGCCTGGCGTTTGTCATCACTCCTGCAGGCTCTGAAAAAAATGCCTTGGTGTCTTCCAGATAATGGCTACGCATCTATCAACGACAGGCGTTTCAGCTTAGATAGCCCCAACTTCACGCAGGCGTGTGATCTGCACGGCGTCATAGCCAAGATCGTTCAGCACCTGCACGTTATGTTCACCGAGCGCTGGCCCGACCCATTCGGATGTGCCCGGCGTATCAGAGAGTTTCGGTACGATCCCCGGCATCTTGAAGTTTTTGCCATCGGGCAGCTTGGCCTGCAGGAACATTTCCCGGGCGAGAAACTGTGGATCGCTGAACATGTCTTTGGCGCTGAAGATCCGGCTGGCGGGTACTTCGGCCAGGTTCAATCGTTCGATCACGGCATCCAGAGGCAATGAGCTGACCCATCGATCGATTACGCCATATATTTCATCGCGCCGGCCATCGCGACCATCGTTGCTGCTCAAGCTCGGATCATCAGCCAGATCGTCGCGACCGATGGCCTGCATGAAACGTTTGAAGATCGCATCGCCGTTGGCGCCGATCTGCACATGTTTGCCGTCGGCGCTGGTGTGGATAGAGGAGGGCGTGATGCCGGGCATGATGTTGCCGGTGCGCTCACGGATAAAACCGAAGACGTCGAACTCAGGCACCATGCTTTCCATCATGGCGAAGATCGCCTCATACAGCGCGACGTCCACGACTTGCCCCTGACCGCCATTGACCTCGCGGTGACGCAAGGCCATCAATGCGCCGATCACGCCCCAGAGCGCGGCAATCGAGTCACCGATGGAAATACCGGTGCGCACTGGCGGTCGGTCTTCGAAGCCAGTGATGTAGCGCAAGCCGCCCATGGACTCGCCGACCGCACCAAAGCCCGGTTGATCCTTCATTGGCCCGGTCTGGCCGAAACCGGAAAGACGCACCATCACCAGTTTCGGGTTCAGCGCGTGCAATACCTCCCAGCCCAGGCCGAGTTTTTCCAGCACGCCCGGGCGGAAATTTTCGATCAGGATGTCCGCTTCACTGAGCAACTGTTTGAGAATCGCCAGACCGTCCGGGTGTTTCAGGTTCAAGGTCAGGGATTTTTTGTTACGCGCCTGGACGAACCACCACAGCGACGTCCCTTCATAGAGCTTGCGCCATTTGCGCAACGGGTCACCGCCATCCGGGGATTCGACCTTGATCACGTCGGCGCCGAATTCGCCACAAATGCGTGACGCGAATGGCCCGGCGATCAAAGTGCCGAGTTCGATGACTTTTACCCCGGCAAGAGGTTTGGCGGTGAGCGGCATGGGAAATCCTGTAGGGCAAATGGTGAGCGCAGACAGTTTTAACATAGCCCGGCTATCTCGCTAAAGGATGATGAGTCTCGGGATTCGTTGATTACCCTGCGCATCGGTTAGACTTGCCGCCTTTCCTCGTATCAAGAAGCCCGTTCATGGCCCAGCCGTCCACGACCTACAAGTTTGAACTAAACCTTACTGACCTCGATCGTGGGGTGTATGAAAGCGTCAAACAGACCATCGCCCGCCATCCTTCGGAAACCGAAGAACGGATGACCGTGCGACTGTTGGCCTACGCTTTTTGGTACAACGAGCAGCTGTCCTTCGGGCGTGGTCTGTCAGAAGTAGACGAACCAGCCTTGTGGGAAAAAAGCCTGGATGACCGTGTCCTGCACTGGATCGAAGTCGGCCAGCCAGACGCCGATCGCCTGACCTGGTGCTCGCGTCGTACTGAGCGCACCAGTTTGCTGGCCTATGGCAGCCTGCGTGTCTGGGAAACCAAAGTGATCCCGGCGGTGAAAAACCTGAAAAACGTCAACATCGCCGCCGTGCCGCAAGAAATTCTGGAAGTGCTGGCCAAAGACATGCCGCGCGTTATCAAGTGGGATGTGATGATCAGCGAAGGCACGATCTTCGTGACCGATGATCGCGGTCAGCACGAAGTCCAGCTGCAGTGGCTGACAGGCGAGCGCGGCTGATTCTTCGCCGTTCGTCTGTGTCACCTGTGTTTCATCCCTTTTTTGAATGGAAGCACCCGTCGCCCCATGCGTATCGAACCCCGCCTGCTGCCCGCAACCCTGCCGTTTCTCGGTGATCTGCCACCGCTGCTGACCCGTCTTTACGCGGCACGTGGCGTGCAGTCCGAGGCTGAACTGGACAAGAGCCTGGCGCGCTTGATCCCGTACCAGCAACTCAAAGGGATCGATGCTGCGGTGGATCTGCTGGTAGTGGCGCTTAAGCAGCGTCAGCGCATCCTCATCGTCGGCGACTTCGATGCCGATGGCGCGACCGCCAGCACGGTTGGCCTGCTGGGTTTACGCCTGCTGGGCGCCGCCCACGTCGACTATTTGGTGCCAAATCGATTCGAATACGGCTACGGCCTGACCCCGGAAATTGTCGCGGTGGCCTTGCAGCGCGAACCGCAGCTGCTGATCACTGTCGACAACGGCATCTCCAGCGTCGAAGGCGTGGCGGCGGCGAAGGCAGCGGGGCTGACCGTGCTGGTCACCGACCACCACTTGCCGGGCCACGAGTTGCCTGCGGCTGACGCCATCGTCAATCCGAATCAACCGGGTTGTGAGTTCCCGAGCAAGGCGTTGGCCGGCGTCGGGGTGATCTTCTACGTATTGATGGCGTTGCGTGCGCGTCTGCGCAGCATGGGCTGGTACGAGAGTAAACCGCAGCCGAACATTGGTGAGTTGCTGGATCTGGTGGCGCTGGGCAGTGTTGCCGACGTGGTGCCGTTGGACGCCAACAACCGCATTCTGGTTCATCAAGGGCTTGAGCGGATTCGCGCCGGGCGTGCACGTCCGGGCCTTAAAGCGATTCTTGAAGTTGCCAGGCGCGATCACTCGCGAATCACTTCCACGGACCTGGGTTTTATTATTGGCCCACGTCTGAATGCGGCAGGGCGACTGGATGACATGAGCCTGGGCATTGAATGCCTGCTCAGCGAAGACATCGCTTCAGCACGGGAAATGGCGACCCAGCTCGATGAGCTGAACCAGGATCGCAAATCTATCGAACAAGGCATGCAGCGCGAGGCACTGGCCCAGCTCAAGGACTTGCCGCTGGAATCGATGCCGTTCGGGCTGTGCCTGTTTGAGGCCGATTGGCACCAGGGCGTTATCGGTATCCTCGCGTCGCGTATGAAAGAGCGCTACCACCGTCCAACCATCGCGTTTGCCGATGCGGGTGAAGGCATGCTCAAAGGCTCGGCGCGTTCGGTCCCGGGGTTCCATATCCGCGACGCACTGGATGCCGTGGCGGCGAAACACCCTGAGTTGATCAGCAAATTTGGCGGACACGCCATGGCGGCGGGGCTGTCGCTGCCGGAGCAGAATTTCCCCGCATTTGCCGAGGCGTTCGACACTGAGGTCCGCCGGCAGTTACGTGAGGAGGACCTGACCGGACGCCTGTTGTCTGACGGAACGTTGGCGGTCGAAGAGTTCCACCTGGAACTGGCTCGCGCCCTGCGCCACGCCGGTCCCTGGGGGCAGCATTTCCCGGAGCCGCTGTTCCACGGCGTGTTTCAGTTGATCGAGCAGCGCATTGTCGGTGAGCGGCACCTCAAAGTGGTGCTCAAAAGTGAATGCGGTTCGCTGAAACTCGACGGCATCGCGTTCGGTATCGATCGCGAAATATGGCCGAACCCGACCATTCGTTGGGTTGAACTGGCGTACAAACTCGATCTCAACGAGTTCCGCGGCCAGGAAACCGTTCAGCTGATGATTGCCCATATCGAACCGCGGTAGCAGATCACAGATCGTTCCCACGCAGAGCGTGGGAACGATCATTGGGTTCTTTAGTTTTCTGAATCCTCCCTCATCCCCCGTTGTCGACTAGGCTCTAAGCACTGCTTGATTGGCCTTGTGACGTCTTGTCCATTTTTGCCCGCGGGGGCGGGTGCTGCATCCTTCTAGTCACTCGTCGACTTTTCAAACAGAACCCTGGAGCCTGACCACTGATTGAGAGGTGCCCCATGAGTCTGCTGCTTGAACCCTACACCATTCGTCAATTGACACTGCTCAACCGCATCGCGGTCTCGCCGATGTGCCAATACTCCAGTGTCGATGGGCTGGCCAATGATTGGCATCTTGTTCACCTTGGCTGTCGTGCCGTGGGCGGTGCCGGCCTGGTCTTTACCGAGGCCACGGCGGTGACTGCCGACGGGCGGATTACCGCTCAGGATCTTGGCCTGTGGAACGATGAACAGATTGAACCTTTGCAACGCATTACCCGCTTCATCACCGCCCAAGGCGCCGTCGCCGGTATTCAGTTGGCTCACGCCGGGCGCAAGGCCAGTACTCATCGTCCGTGGCTGGGCAAGCACGGCAGTGTCAGACCGGCCGACGGAGGCTGGACCCCGGTCGGTCCATCGCCGATAGCCTACGACCCCGAACACACTGCACCGACTCAACTGGATGACGGGCAGATCGCCGAGGTCATCCAGGCCTTCGTCGATGCCGCGAAACGTGCTCTGGTCGCCGGTTTCAAAGTGGTCGAAGTGCATGCCGCCCATGGTTATCTGTTGCATCAGTTTCTGTCGCCGTTGAGCAACCAGCGCCGCGATCAATACGGTGGATCTTTCGAGAACCGCATTCGATTGGTACTGCAAGTGACTGAAGCGGTGCGGGCGGTCTGGCCTGAAGAATTGCCGCTGTTCGTGCGGGTGTCGGCGACCGATTGGGTCGAAGACGGCTGGAACCCGGATGAAACCGTGGAGCTGGCGCGACGGCTGAAAGCCTTGGGGGTAGACCTGATCGATGTATCCTCGGGCGGCACTGCGGCAAATGCCGAGATTCCTACCGGGCCCGGATATCAGACACGCTTTGCCGAACGCGTGCGCAAGGAGTCGGGCATTGCCACCGGGACCGTCGGGTTGATCACCGAGCCGGCTCAGGCGGAGCACATTCTGCGTACCTGTCAGGCCGACATCATTTTTCTGGCTCGTGAGCTGCTGCGCGATCCTTACTGGCCGCTGCATGCCGATGACGATCTGGGCGGACACAAAGCCATTTGGCCGGCGCAGTATCAACGGGCCACTCACCGCGATCAACCGATCCATGAGTCGGATTTGCGTGAGTAAACGTACCTGCAAAAAACAAACAGCCCCGGTCGTGAGATCGGGGCTGTTTGTTTTTTGGCCGAGGTTTGTGTTGGCTGTGCGGTGGCGCCGGGTCAGACACCGACGCTCTCAAGGCTCACCCTGTCAGATGTATTTGCGCTTATCCGGCGCTGGCGGGAAGTACTGATACAGCCACGTCTCACTCAATGTCCGGTCATGGGTGCGAATGAACAGTCGCAACTCGACCGGGGCAACGCTGTCGTCGGTGGGGTACCAGTCGAAGGTCACGCGATAGCCTTTGATGTCCTCAAGCCGCAGGACGTTGAAGTCTTTCACCTGGCCGTTCGATGCCGTGACGATCGGTTCGATGGCGGTTCCTTCGGGCAAACGATCCAGGCCGCCACCCGTAAAATCAACCGCAAAACGTCGAGCCCAAACCTCTGGATAATGCTCGCCCGGTGCCCAGCCTTCGATAAAACCACCCATGCCCGAGCGCGTCGCGTTGACCCGCGCCAGCGGTGTGCCGACCGGTGGCAGGGCGCTCCAGTAGAGTTTGTAGCCGTAGCTCAACGAGTCGCCTGCCGCCACCGGTTGCTTGGGCGTCCAGAAGGCCACGATGTTGTCGAGGGTTTCGCCCGTGGTCGGGATTTCCAGCAGATCAATGGAGCCTTCCCCCCACGCGGTGGTCGGCTCGACCCATAGACTCGGACGGCGGCTGTACCAATCCACGGTGTCTTGATAGCTGGCGAACTCGTGATCGGTCTGGACCAGACCGAAACCTTTCGGATCTTTATCGGCGAAGGCGTTGAACTGCAAGGTCGCCGGATTGTTCAACGGCCGGCAAATCCACTCGCCGTTGCCGCGCCACATGGCCAGACGGTCGGAGTCATGGATTTGCGGATGAATGGTGTCGCACATGCGCCGTTCATGAGTGCCGCAACTGAACATGCTGGTCATCGCCGCAATGCCCAATTGCTCAATGGCGGTGCGCGCATTGATATGCGCATCGATGGCCATCACCACCTGATTGGCCTGGCAGTCGATATCGAAGCGATAAGCACCGGTGGCGCTGGGTGAGTCGAGCAGGGCGTACACCACAAAGCGGGTGCTGTCCTTGTCCGGGGTTTCGAACCAGAACTTGGTGAAGTCAGGAAACTCCTCTTTGCGCTTGGCGTAGGTATCGATCGCCAGCCCGCGCGCAGACAAACCGTACTGGCCGCTGGCATCCACCGCGCGGAAATAGCTGGCGCCAAGAAAGGACAGCACATCGTGCTTGTCCAGTTCCGGGGCCTTGAACAGCTTGAACCCGGCGAAGCCCAGGTCGCCCTTGAGCTGTGCAGTGTCGACCGTGGTTTTTTGGTAATTGAACAGCGATGGCCGAAAGTGCACTTCCCGCGACTGGCGGGTCTTGGGGTCGACGCTGTACATGCGCACCGGTTGCTTGAAACCCATGCCGACATGGAAAAACTGCACGTCCAGTTGACCGTTCAGTTCGTTCCACAGCGAATGATTGCCGTCGTACTGAATCGCGTTGAATTGTTGCGGAGCCATATTGGCGAGGGTGGGCGGCAATACTTGCTTGGTATCCAGGTAGCGGCTGCCTGCCAGTTGCTTGGCTTGAGTCTTCAAAGCCTCGAAGTCGAACGTCTGGGCTTCACCATCGGCAGTGCCGGCCCAGGCGTGGGCGGCTAGCAATCCGCTGGCCGACAGACCGGTATAGGCGGCGATGGCCATGGAGGCTTTCAGGAGATTCCTTCGGTGCATAAATAAAACCTGTCTTGGATGATCCCGCGCCGTTCCTGGCTGCGTGATGAATCAGAAATTGAGGTTCGGACATGCCTTCGGCCAAACGCAACGGACTATAAACAGATGCCAAATAGCTTAAACCGTTCGGTTGTAGATAAAAATGAATGGTGGCACAGCAATGGCGTGGCAATGAAACAAGAAATGTTGGTTAAGTTTTCCGACAGTACTTTCTGTTTTAAAGGGCATTTCAGTGTTTTTTGACTAATTACTCTAAAAACGTCTGTGCAGCGTGCAGATACTTTCTATTCTTGTACTCATGACCGGTTTTGGCCCTTCAGGTCGGTGGGTTTCAGCAGAGGGTTTGCGTTGCGCCGCTGCTGAAAAAAAAACGTTAGGGCGATGAGGTATCTGGAGTTTTCTTTGACGTGCAGAGGACATCGTCCATGTCGAAAATACAGGGTGTTGCCGGTTTTTTTGGTCTTGTTTGTGGTTTGAACATCTCGCGAAAGTCGCGTCGACTCAGTTCGGAGGAAGTGAAACTGGTCGAGCAATATCGTGCGCTGTCAGAGGACGATCGCATCGCCATGCGCTATCTGGTGGATGCGATGCGTAGTGTTTCGCGGTTTTAGGGCGGCGTACTTGATCAGGAAACCGTGACGCCGGACGTCACGGCCTGAGTCAGGCGAGGTTCAATCGGTAGTTCGCAGTGAGTGAGGTGGACCTTCGATTTCCAGCGCTTGGCGGACTGCAGCATGTGCACCGATTTTTGCGAAATACTGGCTCAGATGATTCCATGGCGCCAAGTCGATGGCCAACCGCCGTGCCCATGTCAGCAGCATGAAAAGATAGGCGTCGGCTGCTGAAAATCTGTCGCCCAGCAAATATGCCCGGTTGGCCAATTGCTGATTGAGGTAGTCAAGGCGAGGGCTCACCAATTGTCGGGTCGCGTGCTGGCCTGCCTGGGTTTTAGCCAGGAAGTTAGCACTGACCCCGCCGTGACGTTCGGGAGTGATGAAGTTTTTCTGAACTTCCATCGCCAGGAAACTCAGCCATTGCAATGCGTCATATCGTTCGGGGGTTCCAGGTGGTGGCAGCAGCGCTTGTTCTGGCACGCAATCGGCGATGAACTGCAGGATCACGCTGCACTCGGTCAAAAGCTGGCCACTCTCCACCTGCAGGACTGGCACATAGGACTTGGGGTTGATCAGGTTGAAATCACCGCCCGACCAACGCTTGGTCATGAGGTCGACTTTCTCCAGCGAAAATGGCCGCCCGGTGGCGTGAAGCAAGATATGCGGGGCGAGCGAACTGGCCCCGGGTGCGTAGAACAAGATCATGGATTTTTTCCCTTTCCAAATATCGCGCGTCGGTTGGCCCGCGACATTGATGACGATAAGGTGATTGCCTTCATGAAAAAACGCGTGCTTGCGCACGCCAAGGTTGCGAATATGCAGCCATGACTGACTGGCAAGATATTCACCATTTCATCGTCGTTGCGCGGCTTGGCTCCCTTACCGCAGCAGCCAAAGCGTTGCGTGTCGATCACGCAACGGTAGGGCGACGCGTCTCCAGTCTTGAGGCGAGCCTGGGGCTAAAGCTGCTTGAGCGTCTGCCGCGCTCCTCTCGACTGACCGAAGCGGGCGTTGAGCTGGCCGCCATAGCGCAGCCCATGGAACGCATCGTCGAGGAAGTTGATCGTTATGGTCGCGGCGCCATAGGTATGTCTGGCACTGTCAGCATCAGCACGCTTGCGGCGTTGGCCAGTGCTTTGATCGTGCCAACCCTGCCGACGCTACGCAGCGAACATCCAGATCTGAAGATTGTGTTGAACGCGACCTCCAGCGTGGTTTCACTCGAGCGTGGTGATGCGGATATAGCCATTGGATTCGTGCGGCCCGACGAAGCAGGGCGCATCGTGCGAAAGGTGGGTCTGGTTCATTTGGGGTTTTATGCAAGCCCGTCTTATGTGGCTATCGCCTCGACGGATTGGGCGTTCATTGGTTTTGAACAAACGCTGGAACATATTCCTCAGCATCGCTGGCTGCTGGAGTTCGCCGATCAGCGCCCTGTCGTCATGCGAAGCAATGACGTCAATACTCAGCAAGCCGCTGCCCGTGCGGGTGTCGGTGTGGCGTTGCTGCCGTGCTTTGTGGCGAACAAGGATCCGGGGCTGGTGAGGGTCGACTCATTGCGTATGCCTTATACCCGAGAGCTGTGGCTTTCCGTGCACGCCGATGTACGTCGATCGGCTGCAGTGCGTCGGGTGATGGACCATTTGATCGCCGTGCTGGCACTTCAGTTGGGGTAGTTCGCCCCGGCACCGCAAACGATGCCGGGGTGAAGGGTGTTACCGGCTGATTTTCCAGGCATCGCCAGCGGGTGCTTTGCCATGGTCGTACGGCTTGCCGAGCCACATGTAGAGCAGGCCCAGGCCGATGACGATGGCGGTGCTCAGCACCATGGCGTAGTTGATGTACCACGCAGCGTCTGGCGTGCGCGGCCAGGCCATGTTGATGATTGCACCGACACCGTAGACCAGCGCACCGATGTTCACCGGTAGGCCCCAGCCGCCGAGGGTGAATTTGCCGCTGGGTTTCCAACCGCGAGCGCGGGCGTAGAGGGCGGCGAGCACGATCATCTGGAACGCCAGGTAGATACCGATGGCGGCGAAGCTGACGATGGTTGCTACCGCGTCTTGCAGGAAAAAGCCGAGAGCGATGATCAGCGCCGGCAGGATACCGGACACAAACAACGCAGCAACCGGCACCTGTGTGGTCGGAGAAATCCGTTTCAGCAGGCTGCTGCCGATGACCATTTCGTCCCGTGCGTAGGAGTACAGCAGACGGCTGGCTGCCGCTTGCAGGCTGATGACGCAGGAGATGAAGGAAATCATTACCACACCCATCACCACTTTCGAGCCAACAGGGCCGAAGGCG
>JAPLSD010000720.1 GCA_026398835.1 Pseudomonas sp. | reverse complement strand
TGGATGCCTTCGCCCTGGGTGCCCTTGGGCAGAATTTCCAGCAGCTCGTTCTTGCTGCCGCGACGCACGCTCAGCACGGTGGTTTGCAGGGTGTGGATGCTGTAACCGCGACGGTTCAGCTCGGTGCGTACCGAGTCCACCAAAAACGGCAGATCGTGGTGCAGCACTTCGACCGCGGTGTGGGTCGACTGCCAGCCGTGACGTTCGTAATCGGGGTTGTACACGCGTACTTGCGGTTGCGCGTGGTCAAAGCGCTCAAGCAGGCGCCATGCAGAAAGGGTGCAGCCGGCGAGGTCAGACAGCCGACGCTGGGTGAGTTCATCCAGGGAAATGATGCCGAAAAACTGTTCAGCGAACAGCGCCACTTGTGGCAGTGCCTGTTCACTAATGTGCTGCGCCAGTGCCGCTTGCAGTTGGTGCTGGAAGTCGGCTTTGCTGGCTGCGGTGAAGAACGCCATCTGTGGTACTCCGCTTGGGCTTGTTATTGATGGAAGCGTCGCGTGCAAAACCCCTTTCGGGGCGATCCGTCACCCTGTTCCTGATTCTCGGGCAGAGGAAACAGGGAGACAGGTGGGTGAAGCTGGACGAGACACTCAGGTCACATTCACCTTCCAAGAAATGGGCATCTGCAAAAACCACTGTCGAGCGCACAAACACTGTCTTTACGGGTGTCCATCAGTTGCGCAGCTTAACCAGTGCGGCAAGGCCCCTGCTTGCGATGCTGCGACATATTCGGTCATCGGTACGTAACTCGACTACTGCGCATCGAACAACACTAGCAGTCGCCGGTGAAAACCGCTGTTTTAAGCGGTTTTTTTGCGGCACATGCGTACCAGAAGTGACTGACAAGCCTCATTCTGTTCACAGCACACTTTCTGACACACAAATCAGCAGAAAATTCTTCGGGCTGGCAGAATTGCACTTTGCTTGCCTTTACAGCGCTCCCGGAGCGAGGAACCGTCCCATGCAACTGACCACCGCTCATTTGATCGCCAACCCGTGCGATGACGAAGAAGACAACATGGCCATGCTCTGCTGCCACAGTGACAAGGGCGAGATGTTCCTGATGACTCGCTACCCCGACGAAGATGAAGTCGAGATCACCCTCGACGGCGAACCTTCCACCCTCGATGGTTTGA
The DNA here is from genome assembly GCA_026398835.1 of Pseudomonas sp. Lineage (GTDB taxonomy): Bacteria > Pseudomonadota > Gammaproteobacteria > Pseudomonadales > Pseudomonadaceae > Aquipseudomonas. The sequence continues at coordinate 3,283 of JAPLSD010000720.1, read as the reverse complement.
AAGTCACCCTCAGCGCCGATCGCCTGCTGATCGAAATCGGCGCTGGCGATACCGATGTGCTCAATGGCGACGACCATCTGGAAATCCACCACAGCACCGCGGCGTCGGACCTGCCCGAAGTCGAAGAGACCCTGCAAAACATCCTCAAAGGCACCGGCACCTACATAAGCCAGCTCGCCTGAGACTTTGGCAAAATGATCGTTCCCACGCTCTGCGTGGGAATGCATCCCGTGACGCTCCGCGTCACAGCTTCAGAAGCGGACGCAGAGCGTCCATGGCGGCATTCCTTTGCTGCGCGTGGGAACGATCCCCTTACTAGGCACAAAAAAACCTCCATAACCCTGACAAATCCCGAAAAATCCCTGATCGCCGTTAGTCGCCAACCCCTGCGATGGATTAAAGTAGCGCCCCCAGCCCTGGCGTTATTCGAACGTCTTCGGTCACCCTTTCCAGGAACAGTCATCGATGGAACATCGTGAAGCGCTGCTTGCGCTGCGAACCTTTCTTTCAACGCAGATTCTAGGCCAGGAAAAACTCATCGAGCGCTTGCTCATTGCCCTGCTTGCTGACGGCCATATGCTGGTCGAAGGCGCTCCCGGTCTGGCCAAGACCAAGGCCATCAAAGAGCTCGCCGAAGGCATCGAAGCACAATTCCATCGTATCCAGTTCACTCCCGACCTGCTCCCCGCCGACATTACCGGCACTGAGATATATCGCCCGGAAACCGGTAGCTTCGTGTTCCAGCAAGGACCGATCTTCCACAACCTGGTGCTGGCGGACGAAATCAACCGTGCCCCGGCCAAGGTCCAGTCGGCCTTGCTCGAAGCCATGGGCGAGCGTCAGGTCAGTGTCGGCCGCAGTACCTATGAGTTGTCGCCACTGTTTCTGGTGATGGCGACCCAGAACCCCATTGAGCAGGAAGGCACCTATCCGCTGCCTGAAGCGCAGCTCGACCGGTTCCTGATGCACGTCAAAATCGGCTTTCCGGATGCCGCCGTCGAACGGCGCATTCTGCAACAGGCACGGGGCGAAGCCCTGAACGGCGAAACCAAGCCCGAACGCCGTGTCAGCCAACAGGCGATCTTCGCCGCGCGCAAGGAAATCCTTGGCTTGTACATGGCCGATGCGGTGGAGGAATACCTGGTGCAACTGGTCATGGCCACTCGCACACCGGCCAAGTTCGACCCCGAGATGGCCGAGTGGATCGCCTACGGCGCCAGCCCCCGTGGCTCGATTGCTCTCGATCGCTGTGCCCGCGCCCATGCCTGGTTGGCCGGTCGCGACTTCGTCAGCCCGGAAGATATCCAGGCCGTGCTGTTCGACGTGTTGCGTCACCGCATCATTCTTTCCTTTGAAGCCGAAGCCGCGGGCATCGACCAGGACCGGGTGGTCCAGCGGATTCTCGACGTCGTAGCCGTCGCTTGACCTCGATGAACGCCCAGCCGCCTGAACCCGGCATCCGCGTCAGCCTCGCCGAGCTGATCGAGATGCGTCATCGCGTGCGTGAAGTGCAGTTGTTTTCTACGCCCAGCCAGCGCAGCCCGCTGATCGGCCTGCATCACTCGAAGCTGCGTGGGCGCGGAGTGGACTTCGATCAGGTGCGGGTCTATCAGGCCGGCGACGATGTGCGGACCATCGACTGGCGCGTCACTGCGCGCACCCAGGAACCCCACACCAAACTGTTCCATGAAGAGCGCGAACGGCCGATCTTCATCATGGTGGAGCAGAGCCGCCGGCTGTTCTTTGGCTCAGGCCTGATGTTCAAATCGGTTCTCGCCGCCCAGGCCGCAAGCCTGATCGGCTGGGCTGCGCTGGGTCACAACGACCGGGTTGGCGGCCTGGTGTTCGGCGACAACCAGCACTACGAGATCAAGCCACGGCGCAGCAAGCAAAGCCTGCTGCAATTGCTCAACCGCCTGGTGCGAGTCAATCAGTCGCTCAATACCGAAGGTGAGCCGGACCGTGATGCCTTCGGCATCGCCCTGCGCCGCGCCCGGGAAGTATTGCGCCCGGGCAGTCTGGTGATCGTGATCTGCGATGAGCGCGCGTTGGCCGATAGCGTGGAGCAACAACTGAGCCTGCTGTCACGGCATTGCGACCTGCTGTTGCTGCCATTGTCCGACCCGCTGGACCATGCCCTGCCCGCCGCGGGCCTGTTACGTTTCGCCGAGCGTGGCGCGCAGCTGGAACTGGACACGTTGAACTACGACCTGCGCCAGGCCTATCGTGCTCAAGGCGAAGCACGCATCGCCCACTGGGAGTTGCTCGCGCAAAAGCTGCGGGTGCCGTTGATGCCCTTGAGCACCCAAAGCGAAATGGTCGAGCAGCTGCGCGAATACCTGAACCCCAAGCGCCCGGGGAAAACCAAGTGAGCAGCCTGGAAGAACTACAACCCCTGATCGTCCCACCGCCGATTGGCTTCTGGCCACCTGCACCAGGTTGGTGGCTGCTGTTGATCCTGTTGCCGCTGATCGGTTTCGGTCTTTGGACATTGCGGCGTTTTTTACCGAATAAACGCCCGCTGGCCCGCGCCGAGCAACCGCTTGACCCCTTGCGGGTGGCGGCCCTGGCTGAATTGGCCCAGATGCCAAAACCCTATGACGGTGCGCCCGCAGGTGCCTGGTTGCAGCAGCTCAACGGGCTGCTCAAACGCCTGTGCCGCAACGACTATCCCTACAGCCAGAGCCACACCCTCAATGGCCGCAAATGGCTGGCGTTTCTCGACAACCGCTGCCCCGCTGCCGGCCTGACCCGTTGGATGGTGCTGGTCGAAGGCGCCTACAAACCCGAATGCAAACTCGACGACAAGGCCATCGCTGGCCTGACCCAAGCGGTCGATACCTGGATTCGCAAACATGTTTGAATTCGCCTGGCCGTGGATCTTCGCCCTGCTGCCGCTGCCCTGGCTACTGCGGGTATTGCTGCCGGTAGCAGACAGCGGCGAACCGGCACTCAAAGTCAGCTTTCTCAGCGATCTCGAAGGTCTGGCCCGACGTCGTGCACGGGCCAATCTGCCGGCCTGGCGTCAGCAAGCGCCGTTTATTCTGCTCTGGCTGCTGTTGTTGATCGCCGCCGCCCGCCCGCACTGGCTGGGGGAACCCTTGCCGATTGCCGCCAGTGGTCGCGATTTGTTGGTGGCGGTTGACGTGTCCGGCTCCATGGATTTTCCCGACATGCAATGGCAGGACGAGGACGTCAGCCGCCTGACGCTGGTCAAGAACCTGCTCGGTGACTTCCTCGAAGGCCGCGAAGGCGATCGCGTCGGCTTGATCCTGTTTGGCAG
>JAPLSD010000029.1 GCA_026398835.1 Pseudomonas sp. | reverse complement strand
GCGAATTGTCGTAATGGCCGCAATACCTATGAACAGGTCGTTTTCGGCTAACTCGCAAGGCAGATGACTGGGCACACTGAGCCTCAGCTGACGTGTCGAACGGTTTGGTCACCCTCCGCGCAAAGCTCCTCAGCAACAAACCTCTGCCTCGATCTTGTCACGGCTTGATCGGGGCTTTTTTTTGTCCGGGGATTGGGGGGGATCAGGTTGATAAGTGTTGTTTTGCAGAACGCATTCGCGGGCAAGCCCGCTCCCACAGGGACAGCACTGAACTTGTGGGAGCGGGCTTGCCCGCGAAGAAATTGATGCGGTGTAACTGACTAGCGCTGCAACACCAATATCCGCGACAACAATTCATCACGGTCGATGTAGCAGCCCTGGAAATGCCGGGCGCCGGTGGCGGGGTCGAAGGCGTTGCGGGCGTGGAGGGTGCGGCGGTTATCGAAGCACCACATCTCGCCGGGGTTGAGCCGGGTCATCAGGCGGAAACGTGCTTCGCGGGTCATGGCGATAAAGCGGCGATAAGCGTGATACAGCTTCGGCATTTGCTCCGCTGATGCATCGAACGGCCCGCGCAGGAAATTGGCCATGCGGATTTCCGTGACCTGGCCAAGTGCATCCAGAGCGATGATCGGCGCCAGGCAGCGATAATCGCTGTGACGGTCCTTGTTGCGAAACTCCACAGGGATGTCGCACAAGCTGTGAAAGGCTTCTGGATCTTCCTGGCGCAGGGCTTCGGCGATGGCGAAACCATCGACAAAAATGCTCTCGCCACCGTCCGCTTCATTGACCAGGCAATGCAGAAACTGCAGCCCCGGTTGCAGCTCGCGGGTCGGCAGGTCGCTGTGCAGCGGCAAGTTGAAAGCGGTGTAGGCGTTGCTGTCGGCATCGGCCTTGGATTGCACGTTGAACAGCACACCGAAGTTACTCTCGCGGATGAAGGAAATCCGCTTGGCGATCTGCGTCAGCGAGCCAGGCTCGGTGGGCACACCGCGGACTTGGGTGAGGCCGATATCGCGCAGCGCCAACAGCCATTGCAGCAGCGCTTTTGGGTCGTCCATCACGGCCTGATACTCGAACACCGGCAGCTTCAGGTTACTGTTCCACAGCTGGCTTTTCGGCTTGCTGGCGCGACGTTCTGCACGGGATTCATCGTCATACGCGTGGGCCCGCAACCAGCCGGGATCGAAGCGGCTGCTATGGCCGTCCTGCCAATCGATGCACAGGCAACCGTCGGCATCAATGCGGGATGCGGAGGGCTTGAGATCTTCGGCGACGTCGACGATTTCCAGCACCTGCTCGCGGGTCACACTGTAGACGCAGACCGGGCACGGGCAGTTGTCGCGCAACCATTGATGGTGAAACGGGCTCAGTCGGCCATCGGCCCACTGCACCTGAACACGGTCCGCCAAGGCTTGCACGGCGGTCAAAGCACTGATCAGCGGATAACTGCGGAAGTCGGCAAAAGCGGCAGCGGTGTTCATGCGAGCTCCTTGTTTTTTATGGGTTATTTTTCCGGTGGCAGACCGATTACCCGGCCGATGTAGGCGGGTTTTGGCAAGTCGACTTGCAGGGCAGTGATGGCCAGAAGTTTCTCCAACACCGGCTCGCTGAACGGTGCAGAGCGCGGGCCGGCGAGATCGACGTGAAGCAGCATTTGCTCATTACCCGCCAACTCTTGCTCTTCGCCGACCAGGTGCAGGCTGTGATAGAGGTGCAGGCGTTTGCGGTCGTGACCGATGATCTGGGTGTGCACTTCCACGTCGGCACCGAGTTTCACTTCGTGCAGGTAATTGAGGTGCAATTCGAGGGTGAACAGCGAGTTGCCGCTGGCTTCGCGGTTGTTGCTGTCCATGCCCAATTGATCCATCAACGCGTCCGTAGCGTAGCTGAAGATCAATAGATAAAACGCATCGCGAAGATGGCCGTTGTAGTCGACCCAGTCGGGGACGATTTGGGTTTTGTAGGTGTTTAGGGTTGGCATGGTGTGGGATCCGGCGGGTGTTGTGTTCGTTCCCACGCAGAGCGTGGGAACGAACAGTGGGGGTTATTCGCTAAACGCCATCCCATGCTTGGCCTTGGTGGTTTTCACCGCTTCAAGCACTGCCAGCAGGCAGTCATCACGATAGCGCTCCAGGGCCGAAATGCTGTGCTTGCCGAGCTGATCGGTGGTGCCGTCGACCACGTCGTCGATCAGTTTGTCGGTCAGTTCCGGCGCTGGCAGGTAGGTCCAGGGCAATTGCAGCGCCGGGCCGAATTGGGCCATGAAGTGCCGCATACCGGCGTCGCCGCCGGCCAGGGTGTAGGTCAAAAATGTGCCCATGAACGACCAGCGCAAACCGGCGCCAAAACGAATTGCATCGTCAATTTCACCGGTGGTCGCCACGCCGTCGTTGACCAAGTGCAGCGCCTCACGCCACAGCGCTTCGAGCAGACGGTCAGCGATAAACCCTGGGACTTCCTTGCGCACATGCAGCGGACGCATGCCGAGGGATTCGTAGACTTTCATCGCCGCTTGCACGGCTTCAGGCGCGGTGTTTTTACCGCCGACCACTTCCACCAACGGCAGCAGATAAACCGGGTTGAACGGGTGACCGACCACGCAGCGTTCCGGGTGGGTCGAGCCCTCGTAGAACTCGCTCGGCAACAGACCTGAAGTGCTGGAGCCGATCAGCGCATTGGGCTTGGCCGCCGCGCTGATTTTGCTGTGCAGTTCAAGTTTCAGTTCCAGGCGCTCCGGGGCGCTTTCCTGGATGAAGTCGGCGTCTTTTACGCACTCTTCGATGGTCGCGACAAAGCGCAGGCGATCTTGCGAAGCGCCGGGCGCGAGCCCTTGTTTCTCAAGAGCCCCCCAGGCATTGGCGACACGTTTGCGCAGCGCGGCTTCGGCACCGGGCGCCGGGTCCCAGGCCACTACGTCCAGGCCGTGGGCGAGGGCGCGGGACACCCAACCGCTGCCGATGACACCGCTGCCCAGCGCGGCGAAGGTTTTGATTTCGGTGATAAAGCTCATGGTGACTCCTGAAAGAATTCTGTGATCCTGTGGGAGCCGAGCTTGCTCGCGATGGCGGTATTCCAGCCGCAGAAGATGTGCCGGATGTACCGACGTCATCGCGAGCGAGCTCGGCTCCTACAGGTGAGGTGTGATGGGTTTAGCCGCGCTTGGTCAGGCCCATCTTCGCCCGGCCTTCGGCTGGGGTCAGAACGCGGGCGCCGAGGCGGCTGAGGATTTCCGAAGCGCGCTCAACCAGTTGACCGTTGGTGGCCAGCACGCCACGATCCAGCCAGAGGTTGTCTTCCAGACCGACTCGCACGTTGCCGCCGAGCAGTACCGCTTGGGCTGCCATCGGCATTTGCATGCGGCCGATGCCGAACCCGGCCCAGACCGCATTGGCCGGCAGGTTGTCGACCATGGCTTTCATGGTCGTGGTGTCGGCCGGTGCGCCCCATGGGATGCCCAGGCACAGCTGAAACAGCGGGTCGTCCAGCAAACCTTCCTTGATCATCTGTTTGGCGAACCACAGGTGACCGGTGTCGAAAATTTCCAGCTCGGCCTTCACGCCCAGCTCTTGAATGCGTTTGGCGCCAGCGCGCAGTTGCGCCGGAGTGGAGACGTAAATAGTGTCGCCGTCGCCGAAATTCAGGGTGCCGCAATCGAGGGTGCAGATTTCCGGCAGCAGCTCTTCAACGTGCGCCAGACGAGTCAACGGGCCGACCAGATCGGTGTTCGGGCCGAATTCCATCGGGTTTTCACCGGCGCCGATTTCCAGGTCGCCACCCATGCCGGCGGTGAGGTTGACGATGATGTCGACGTCAGCCTCGCGAATGCGCTCCATCACTTCGCGGTACAGCGCCACATCGCGGCTGAACTTGCCGGTTTCAGGATCACGAACATGGCAGTGCACCACGGTGGCCCCGGCCTTCGCCGCTTCCACCGCCGCAGCGGCGATTTGTTTGGGGGTGACCGGCACGTGTGGGCTTCTGCTGGTCGTGTCGCCAGCACCGGTGAGTGCGCAGGTGATGATGACGTCGTGGTTCATGAGGCGGTTTCCTTCAGGCGTTGTGGGTCACTGCGCAGCCGTTTGGCGCTGCGCAGATTGATGTCGTTCGGATTATTTACTGGTCAGTTGCAGGTTTTCAGCGGCGGGCTTGCCATCAAAGGTGGTCACACCTTCCAGCCAGCGTTGCTTGTCTTGTGGGTGATCCTTGAGCCATTGCGTGGCTGATTCGAACGCGTCTTTGTGATCGAGCAGTGGCTGCATCATCCGGCTCTCATCGGCGGCGGTGAAGGTCAGGTTGCTCAGCAAGCGGCTGACGTTCGGGCATTGGTCAGCGTAGTTCGGCGCGGTAACGGTCCAGACCGTTGCCATGCCTTCATCCGGGCCGAGGGCGTTTTCGCTGCCGGTGAGGTAGGTCATCTTCTGATTGACGTTCATCGGGTGCGGCGCCCAGCCGAAGAACACGATGGCTTCGTTGCGCTTCACTGCACGGGTCACTGCCGACAGCATCCCGGCTTCACTGGATTCGACCAGCTGGAACTTGCCCAGGCCAAACTGGTTCTTGGCGATCATCTCTTTGATTTGGGTATTGGCGCCCGACCCTGGCTCGATGCCGTAGATCTTGCCGCCCAGCTCTTTTTCAAACTTGGCGATGTCGGCGAAGGTTTTCAGGCCCTTGTCGGCAAGGTAAGTCGGTACCGCCAGGGTCGCACGTGCATCTTTCAGGCTTGGCGCGGCCAGGACTTTGACTTGATTGCCATCGACGAACGGGGTGATGGTCTGGGTCATTAGCGGGTTCCAGTAGCCCAGGAACATGTCCAGGCGCTGGTCACGGATGCCGGCGAAGATGATTTGCTGGGAGGCGCTGGTTTGTTTGGTCTTGTAGCCGAGGCCGTCGAGCAGGACTTGAGTCATGGCGCTGGTGGCGATCACGTCGGTCCAGTTCACTACGCCCATGCGCACGTTTTGGCACGCGGCGTCGTCGGCCGCCATGGCGCCGGAGCTCAAGAAAGCGGTACCGCTGAGTGCAAGAACACAGCTGCTGATCAGTCGTTTCATGGTGGGTTCCTCGGCAGGTCGTTATTGTGGGTTCCGGTGTCTATGTGCGCCGGTGATGCCAAGTTACGCACCTCAGACACCCGGAAAACGCACAGCGGCGACCAGTCCTTGCACAGCAGCGACCTGTGCTCTTGAATGGTGTCTTGAACTGGCGTATCACGGTTCCGACGTTACCCGTCCTCCGAGTGCGCTCCATGTCTCAGGATTTTTACTTCTTGCTCATGCCGGGTTTCTCGGCCATCGGCTTTATTTCGGCCATCGAGCCGTTGCGCGTGGCCAACCGCTTTCGCGGCGAGCTGTACCGCTGGCATGTGCTGAGCGCTGACGGAGGCGCGGTGCTGGCGAGCAATGGCATGTCGGTCAACGCCGATGCGGCCCTTGAACCGCTGAAGAAGGGTGCAACCCTATTGGTGGTCGCCGGTTTCGAACCGCTGAAATTCGCAACCCCCGCGCTGGAGCATTGGCTGCGTCGCCTCGACCACGACGGCGTGACCCTCGGCGGGATCGACACCGGCAGTGTGCTGTTGGCCGAAGCCGGGCTGCTCGAAGGCCATCGGGTCACCCTGCACTGGGAAGCCAT
>JAPLSD010000506.1 GCA_026398835.1 Pseudomonas sp. | reverse complement strand
TTGGCCACGGCCAATTCATAGTCGGTAAAACGCCAATCCTTGGGCGCCTTGCCCTGAGGTTCGAGGATGCCGTGTTCGACGATTTCGATCACGTAGGCAGCCGACAAGTCAGTCACCTCACAGAATTCTTCCATGTCCAGCAGCTGAACGATCAGGGTACTGCTCATGATCAGTTACTCCTTCTCTCTAATCAAAAGTGTTCTCTTGGGTTGAATGCGGCTTTCTCCGCCAACTCCTGCCACAACGCCTTGATCTCGTCGTTGCTGTGTTTAGGCATGACCGCTTTCAATTGCACAAACAGATAACCACGGTGGCCAGCCTTGTGCAGCAGGCCATGGCCTTTCACGCGCATGCGCTGGCCGTTCTGGCTGCCGGCCGGAACTTTCAGATGGATCTTGCCGGTCAGGGTTGGCACCGCCACTTCAGCGCCCAGCGCCAGTTCCCAAGGGGCCAGCGGCAGGGTGACGATCAGGTTTTCACCTTCGACATCGAACTTCGGATGCGGCGCGAAGCGGATGGTCAGGTACAGGTCGCCATTGGCCCCCCCGCCCACGCCCGGTGCACCCTGGCCTTTGAGGCGGATGCGTTCACCGTCGGTCACGCCGGCCGGGATCTTCACGTTCAGGCTTTTGCTGGTATTGCTGACGTGCTGGCCCGCGGCGTTGTACTGCGGCACCTGGAAGCTGACCTTCTTCGACTCGGTCGACAGGGTTTCCTCAAGAAAAACCGGTAATTCCATTTCCACGTCTTGCCCTCGGCGACCGGCACTACGGCCTGATTGTCCACCATTAAAACCACCACCGCGCGAGCCAAAGATCGAACTGAAGAAGTCCGAAAAATCGCCGCTGTCCTGACCGCCAAAACCACCTGCGCCAGCACGCCCCTGCCAGCCCGGCGGGCCCTGGAACGGCTGACCATGCTGGCCGTATTTGCGCAGGTCGTCGTATTCGGCGCGCTTGTCGGCACTTTTCAGCGCCTCATAGGCCTCGGACGCGTCCTTGAATTTGGACTCGGCGTCCTTTTCCTTGCTGACGTCG
>JAPLSD010000694.1 GCA_026398835.1 Pseudomonas sp. | reverse complement strand
GTCACTCTCTTGAAAAAATTGCACTTGATTCTCGTTTGTTCAAAAGTGCCGCTACTATCATGGGTGAGAAAATCACTGTCAAACACCTAGCTTCAAACGCAGACGCTCGACCAGGTTCAATGCCGCGCGGGGACGCAATGCCGGCCGAAGTTCCTCGACGATGCGCTGACCAATACGTGCGAAGCTGTATTCGGACATCGCCAGTGTTTGCCCGTTTCGAGCAATAGACGTCGCCAGCTCAGGATCAGCGCGAAGGATGGCAAGCTTCTCTTGCAGTTGCGCAATGGTTTGATAGAAGACCACGTTGTGCATGTCTTGGAAACCCAAGGCGCGATTCTCGGTATTTCCCTGATCAAAAGCCAGCAGCACACAGCCACAGGCCATGGCTTCGAAGTTCTTGATCATGTACTCGCCCATACCGACATCGGCACTGACGAAGAAGCGGATACGGTTGAGTGTGTCGCAGTACTCTTCACCGGACTGGGTGCGGGTCACTACCAAGGGTTCGACGCGCCCCAACTCATCGAGCAGCGCTTTGCGACCGCTGTAGGCAACGCTATTGATACTGCCGACAAACGCCAGCTCGATATCGCGCTCACGTCCCTGGTTCTGTAACTGCGTCTGGTCGTAACCCTTGGGTACGAACGCCGCGTCGAAACCCTCCTCGCGCAAACGCTCGGTGACCATGAAACCCGAACTGATGACCCGCGCCCACGGCAAGCGACGGTAATGCGCGCTGAACTTGCCGGTGTATTTGCAGGGAATGTAGTTCTGGTAAGCATCGTGTTCGAGAATCACCAGGTTGGGGATCGTGCGGATAAACCCGGCCTGACGAATTTCCTGTTTGAAACGCAGGAAGAACACGATCCGGTCGTAACGCGAGACATCCACTTCACGCCGGAAGTAGCCGCGCAAATTGCGCTGTTCATCACTGCTCAGCCAGCGCAGGTCGCACTCGCAATGAGCGGCCACCCCTTCGTATAAGCGGTCCAGAATGGCTCGCTGTTCTTTCTGCACCAGAAATAGAACTTTCATCTTCTTCCTTGCAGCGCTGAGCAGCCCGACAAAAACCTGAAATTACCTCTCTGCCCGAGCAGAAAGACTTCATGCGACAGCAATTTACAAACGCCAGAACAGCTCGTGCCGACGCACAGCTTTACGGAAAAATTCGTTTTCACCGTAGGGCGAACCCGAGCGTCCTGCCAACAGACGCTGCAACCCGCGACGCAATCGACGCTTGAACGGCGCCCGTGGCTGCAAGTCATGCATCATCCCCAATGCCATGGCCTTGTCGCGTTGCTGGTCCAGAGATAGTTCCAGACAGCACGGCTGCAGCAACTGCATCGAGTCGAACACCGGAGGCAATGCAATACCCGCCCCTGAATCGCCCATTGGCCAACGATCATTGTCATGCAGGTGATTGGCGTAGCCGAGCAACGTCGTCGGCTGCCACTCAAGCCCCTTCAAGGCTTGCAGCACGGCTTGCTGCGCACAGAGGTGATCAGGATGCGGATCCAGCGACGGATGCGGCAGCACTATCACTTCGGGGCGCGCCTTGAGCAACAGTTCACGCAAGTCCGCCAGCAGATTGTTCCAGGTCGGCAAGCCGTCGTTGTCCGCTGGCAAGGCGAACGGATTCAATTGGCGGAACAGACGAATATCAGATAGATCGGCTTCGCGAGACGAAACCGGCTGATCCGGCGCAGCCTGCATCGCTGGCAGCTGCAAACAGAAATACCCCAACTGCACACAATGCGCCTCAGGTACACCGGCCCAACGCGGTACGGCGATGCTGTCCCAGGCGCGCAGACGTCCCTTGATCCGCGCAGCGTCAGCCCGGTTCATGCCCATCTGCTGATAGTGTTCGGCTTCGATTTCACCGGCGGTCAGCGTGACAATCCAGGCTTCATCGGCCTGGCTGTACAAACCGAAGGCGGCCAACTCGGCGTCATCGGCGTGCGGCGCGATGACCATCACCCGCTGACGGCGATAATCGGGCTGCTGAAATGCCCACAGCGTCGGCTCACCGAACAGCCTGCAAAAGCGCCCATGCAGGCGCAACTCGCCGCTCGCCAACGGAACAGCCAGGCCACTGAGGTTGAGGTAACGCAGACCATTCACACCGCGCTCGAATGTCTGACGATCCGGGTTATTGCCACCCTGCAATTCAACCGAGGGATCAAAAAAGCGCCCCAGCCAATTGCTTTTTACCTGCAACGCCAGAATCAGGGTTTCGTCGCCAATCAGATTGACCGCCCGATCCAACAGCAAACGGCCACCTTCCAGACGAACCCCGGACTGCTTGGCTTCTGGCGCAAATGTGTAGTGATAGTCGTCTTTGGACGAATAGAACAAATGGTCAGCGAACCACGCTTCGTGGGCTACCCAGCCCAGCACGCCGAGCAGCAACGGCAGCCACCAGGCCACCAGTACGCCGACGGCGATCAGCAACAGCAAACCGATTAACAGCCCCATACGCTTGTTGCGCCGATGGCGCTTGAGCAATTGTTGCTTGCGGTTCACCACCTGGCTCATACCGTGAACACCGGCACGGGGTTGCACCAACGATCCTTATATTCACGGTCTGCGCGGCCGAACGAAAAACGCAGCGGCTTGCCAATGGCTCGCGCCTCTTCCCAGGCACTTTGAGTGTTAAGAAAGCTCAACACGCTACCCGGGCTGAACTCACGCGTCTCGGGATCGACACCGCCGTTGATGTACTCGATGCTGATCCAGTCCGGCGCCTCAACGCGGTAGACCAGCTGAATCGCGATCGGCGCATCGTTGAGAAAAATCACCGAGCCGATCATCAACTCGCGCAACAACTCAACCACCTCGGCCATCCGCTCCGCCCCCGTTGCCGGGAAACCCCAGCGGCGCTGAAACAGATCGCAGTAGATGGCCCCCAGCTCGCTACTCTTGAACTCGCTGATCGGCCGCACCACACCACCCGCCTCTTCCAGCAAACGCAATTCGCGGCGCTGGTTGTAGCGAAATTTCTTCGACAACTCTTCAGGCGTGCGGGCCATGGCCAGCTGCTCGGTTTGCAGCTTAAGGGTGCTGAAACGGCCTTCGTTCAAGGCCGAGAGATAGCGACCGCGATGGCGCAACGGAACTTGCGCATCGGCGGCGGCCGGCAAAATCAATTCGGCATTGCCGAGGTCGAACAGGCCTTTCTTGCCGCGGCGTTTGAGGACGTCCTTGGACAGCGCCAGATCGCCTCCCCAGGTTGGGATAGCGGCTTTGAGTTCGCCGTTTTGCTCCCAGGCCAGATAACGCACCGGGATCTGTGCCAGATGTGCCAGACGCTCTACGACCAGCGGATGGGTCGCGACGCTACCGCCAAAACGCTGCCAGGCATCGGCATACGTCGATGCGTCGACAGCCGTCCAGCCGCGCTCGCGCCAGCCTTGAAATCGGTTGAGCATCAGACCCTCGCGGTCAGGTTGATGACTTGTGGC
>JAPLSD010000391.1 GCA_026398835.1 Pseudomonas sp. | reverse complement strand
TGGTCGGGGAAGTGCTGAAAGTGATCCGCTCACTCGCTGAAGAAGGCCGAACCATGATCCTGGTGACCCACGAAATGGCCTTCGCCCGCGATGTCTCTTCCAAAGTGGCCTTTCTCCATCAAGGGCTGATCGAGGAAACCGGTTCGCCGGATGAAGTGTTTGTAGATCCACGCAGTGAACGTTGTCGTCAATTCGTTAACGCACATCAAACTCGCTAACTCCAACACACAATAAAAAGACGGGGCAACATCATGGGACAAAAGCGTTTGGCAAACTGGTTGGGCAGTGCAGTGTTCATGCTGGTGGCAGGCACTGGCCTGGCTCAGGCAAAACCCATTGTGTTTGCGGTCGCGGCGGAACCCTATCCGCCGTTCACGCTGAAACAGGCCAATGGTCAATGGTCCGGGTTCGAGGTCGACCTGATTCACAAGCTGTGCGAAGAAATAAAGGCGCAGTGCGAGATCAAGGAAGTGGCGTGGGACGGGATCATTCCATCGCTGCTGGCGAAGAAGATCGACGTGATTTTCTCTTCGATGTCGATCACCGAAGAACGTGAACAGCAGATCGCCTTCAGCAAGGCTTATTACGATACGCCGGTAGCGATTGCCGGCCCCAAGGGCACTAAGGTGGACATTTCCCCGGCCGGGCTCAAGGGAAAGTCGATCGGCGTGCAGATCTCCACGGTCAGCGCCAATTATCTGAAGAAGTACTACGAAAACATCGCTGACCTGCGTTATTACGACACGCAGGACTCGGCCAACGCCGACCTCGTCGCCGGCCGCATCGATCTGATGATGGCTGACGGCACGGCGGTGTCCAGCTTCGTCAAATCCCCGGATGCCAGTGGCCTGGATAACCTCGGCACGGTGCCGTATGACCCAGTGTTCGGTCGTGGTGTTGGCGCAGGCCTGCGCAAGGACGACACCGAGCTGAAAACCCATCTGGATTCAGCCATCCAGTCCCTATTGGCGAGCAAGGACTACGACGCCATCTCCCGGAAATATTTCGATATCAGCGTCAAGCCCGCCCAATAACGGAGGCAACCCGATCCTGTAGGAGCCGAGCTTGCTCGCGATAGCGGTCTGACAGGCAACATATGTGTTGAATGTGAAGCCCTCATCGCGAGCAAGCTCGGCTCCTACGGTAGATCTTCGATACAGGGGAATCCGTGGAGGGCTGAAATGCCGGCGATATTCGATTTGATCGATTTCAGCGAGCAAGGATGGGGAAGTGCGCTGTTGAAAGGGTTGTGGATGACCCTGCAAATTTCGGCCGGGGCCTTTGTGGTCGGTCTGTTCATCGGCCTGGTGGTGGCCTGCGCCAAACTCGGTTCGCCGCGACCGGTGGCGACACTGATGCGCGGTTACACCACCTTGTTTCGGGCGGTTCCGGAACTGTTGCTGATTTTGCTTCTGTATTACGTAGGCTCCATGGGTCTCAACGCGCTGATGCTGTGGGCCGGCTACTCCGAAGTGGACGTCAGTGGGCCATTGGTGGCGATTCTGGTGTTGGGGCTGGTGCAGGGCGCTTACGCCTCGGAAATTTTCCGTGCGGCGATTCTTGCCATTCCTCATGGGCAGATTGAAGCAGCGCGCGCGTTCGGTTTGAACGGCTTCGGGCTATTTCGCCGGGTCACGTTGCCGATCATGGCCCCGTATGCGCTGGCCGGCATGGCCAACTTGTGGATCAACCTGATCAAGGACAGCGCGCTGATCAGCGTGGTCGGGACCAACGAGCTGCTTTACACCGCCAAACAGGCGGCCGGTTCGACCCGTCATTACCTGCTGTTCTACCTCACGGCGGCCGCGCTGTATTACCTGGTGACACTGACCTCCAATTACCTATCGGGACGCATCGAGCGACGAATCCGTCGCTGGATGCCTTTGGCTGAGTGAATGCGATGATTCCAGCGTGGATGTTCGAATATGCGGCGCTGATGGGGCGAGGCTTGCAGACGACGATCTCGATTCTGTTGATTTCCAGTGTGCTGGGTTTTGTCCTGGCGGTGCTGACGGCACTGGCCCGTTTGTCCCGGCGCAAGCTGATCGCCAAATGCAGTCTGGCTTATACCAGTGTGATTCGCGGTACGCCGTTGTTGATCCAGATTTACATCTTCTACTACGGACTGGGCAGCCTGTTCGCACAGTTTCCGGCGCTGCGCGGCAGTTTTCTCTGGCCGTTTCTGCGAGACGGTTATTGGTACATCGTGTTTGCGTTGGTGCTGTCGGTCGGGGCTTATGTCGGTGAAGTCATTCGCGGTGGGCTGATGGCGGTGCCCAAGGGGGAAATGGAAGCGGCTTCGGCATTCGGCATGACCCCGCGCCAGGCGTTGCTTCGGGTCCGCCTGCCGCGTGCGATGCGCCTGTTGCTGCCGACCCTGGCGGGTGAAAGCGTGATGTTGATGAAGTCGACAGCCTTGGCCTCGACCATCGCCGTGGTCGATTTGTTGGGTGCGGCCAACGTGGTCCGGGCTCAGACCTTTCAGATTTATCAGCCATTGCTGCTGGTGGCGGGCGTTTATGTTTGCCTGACGTTCCTGATCGAAGCGGTGTTTGCCATCGCTGAGCGGCGGGGCACCCCCTTGCGCAGGTCCGTGGGATGAGTACATCGAAGGTCGATCGTTCGCTGCAAGGCATCGCCTTGTGCACCCTGGCCTATGCCTTTTTGGCCCTGCAGGATGCGGCAATCAAGTGGCTGGTGGCGGATTACTCGGTCTTCACCATCCTGTTCTGGCGCGGTCTGGTGGTGGTTGTCGCCTGCGTTCTGGCTGGGCGCATGGGTTTGCTGCAACGCGCCTGGCGCTCAACGAGCCGGCGTCTATTAGTGGTGCGCGGGTTGCTGTCGATTGTCGCCTGGCTGCTGTATTACACGGCGGCCCGGGACCTGACGCTGGCAGAAATGACCACCTTGTATTTTTCCGCACCGATCATGGTCACCGTGCTTGCAGCAGTCATTCTCAAAGAGCGCGCCAGTCGTTGGCAGTGGTTTGCGCTGGTCGTCGGTTTTGTCGGCGTGGTCATCGCGTGTCGGCCCAGCAGCATGGTCGAACCGCTGCCGATTGCGCTGACCTTGTTGGCGGCGATGTGTTGGGCATTTACCTATATTCAGTTGCGTCAGGTCGACGGCGAAACCTCGGTGCTGGAACAGATGCTGATCACCAATGGGGTATTCGTGATGTGCATGGCCGTGGCGTTGCCCTGGACCCACACGCCGTCGCCGACGTCGGCCTGGCTCGGCATGCTCGGCGCCGGCCTGGTCGGCGGTATCGGGCAGTTCCTGCTGTTCGCCAGTTTCCAGCGTGCTACCGCGACGTTGCTGGCTCCCTTCGAGTACACCGGTTTGATCTGGGCTTTTCTACTGTCGAGTCTGGTCTGGGGCACGCTGATGGATGTATCGCTGATGATCGGTGCCGGTCTGATCGCGGTCAGTGGCACTTTGGCGATGGTCAGCGCCAGGCACCACTCACAGGACGTGGTCGGTGCGGAATGTTCCGTCACGCAGGCCCTTTATCCAGCAGCGGCAGATGCTGAAGGTGCTGGGGTTCAGGCACCACTCGAGCCAAAGTCCATCGAGCATCGCGGATAAACCGATGGCTGCCAGACGCGCGTCGTGAATCACCAAGCCAGTCAGAGGCCTGATCACATCGTCAGCAAAGGAGGGGGAGAGTATGGCGAAAGATGTTTCCTTGAGCGTGCAGGGTGATTCCGGTGAGACGCTGCGCATTCGCGCATGGCGTTTCGACGGCGATGGCAGTGGGCCAAACGTGCACCTCCAGGCCGGAGTGCATGCCGATGAAATCGCCGGCATGCTGGTGCTGCACCTGTTGCTACCTAGGCTACAGGCTTGCCAGGATCGGGGGTTGCTCAAAGGCAGCGTGACGGTGGTGCCGCAAGCCAATCCATTCGGCATCGGGCAATTTCGCCAAGGTCGGATTCTCGGCCGTATTCATGAGGCAACCGGGCAGAACTTCAATCGGCTGTTTGATCAGTCGCTGGCCTTGACTCGACCGGCGACCAACCTGGGGCATTGGCAAAAAAGCCTGGCTCAATTGGCGGCCGACGCCGACCTGATGCTCGACCTGCATACCGATGATGAAGCGCTGCCTTACCTCTATATACATCGCAGCTTTTGGCCACAAGGCCGCGAACTGGCGGCAGCGCTGAAGGTCGACGTGGCAATCCTCTGGGACGAAGGCGGTGACGGTTCCTTCGAAGAAACCATCATCTCGCCCTGGCTACGAGAAGCCGAGATCGGCAAGCGGCTGGCCGCAACCATCGAATTGCGAGGGCAGGGTGACGTCAACGATCTGCTGGCCGAGCAGGATGCCGCCGGACTGTATGCCTGGCTCTGCGCGTGTGGCGTCATCGATGAGCAGGTGTTGCTTGCCCAGTGGCAGGGCGAGGCGGTGGATATCGGCTGCATGGAATCGATCTTCGCTCCGCAGCCTGGCGTACTGATTTTCGAGAGGACGCTGGGCGATTACCTTGAAGAAGGCGAACGCTTCGCCAGGATTCTCGGCAGACCCGGCGACCCGGCATCGGAAGTGGTGCTGCATGCCGCCCAGTCAGGGCGAATGGTCACCCGTTATCGCGATCGACTGGTTCCGCAAGGCGCGGTGGTCGCCAAGTTCACGGGTAGCCGGCAGTCACAGCACTGGGCGGGTGGGTTGCTGGACCCGTAACCCATGCACTTCGAGTCTTGCTCAACTAAAGCGCTACTTACCTGACATACGACAACACACCGTCTTGACTAATGGACTAGTCTCAATGGCGCTTAGCGAATTCATTCTCAATTACTACAAGTGCATTTGCTCCATTGACCACCGGACTCGACCCTCGAGTCGATCCAATCCTCATCTATTGAATATGGACGTTTCGATGACCTTCAAACAGCAACGACGTCTGGGCATGAAAGCCCTGCTGATCCACGAAGAACTTTCAGCCCAAACGGCTGCAGGCCGCGCGGTCCGAGAATTGGCCGAGGTACTGGAAGGGCGTCAGGTAGAAGTCATATTGGCGCAATCGGCACTGGATGCTATCGCCATCATCCATTCCGACCCGATGGTGCAGTGCGTGCTGCTCGATTGGGACCTGAGCTTCGACGACAGCCACGAGATAGCAACCAGCGTGCTCAATGCGGTGCGTGAACGCAGCGAAGCAGTGCCGATTTTCCTCCTGGCCGACCGCAGCAGTGCTGCCAGCATTGCGCTCGACGCCATGCAGAAGTCAGACGATTTCATCTGGCTACTGGAAGACACCAGCGTCTTTATCGGCGGGCGAATCATCGCGGCCATCCAGCGCTATCGAGACGCCGCGTTACCGCCGATGTTCGGCGCGCTGGTGCGCTTTTCTCAAGTCTATGAATACTCCTGGCACACCCCGGGGCACACGGGTGGCACAGCCTTTCTGAAGTCGACGGCGGGTCGCGCGTTCTTTGATTTTTTTGGCGAGAACCTGTTCCGTTCCGACTTGTCGATTTCTGTCGGTGAACTGGGCTCATTGCTCGATCATTCCGGGCCCATCGGCGCCAGTGAGGTGTATGCGGCCAGGGTCTTCGGTGCCCATCGCACCTACCATGTCACCAACGGCTCTTCGACCTCCAATCGCGTGATCCTGATGGCCAGCGTGACCCGCGGCCAGGTCACCCTGTGTGACCGTAACTGTCATAAGTCGGTCGAGCACGCCATGACCATGTCCGGGGCGGTTCCGACTTATTTAGTCCCATTGCGTAACCATTACGGCCTGATCGGGCCGATACCGCCTCAGCACCTGACCGTTGAGGCCATCCGCGAAAGCATTGCCAGCAACCCGCTGGTCAGTGAAGGGATCGACCCGACGCCGATGCACGCGATCATCACCAACTCTACCTACGACGGCCTCTGCTATAACGTGTCGCGAGTCGAGGAGCTGCTGGGCGCCAGCGTCGACCGACTGCATTTCGACGAAGCCTGGTTTGGCTATGCACGTTTTAACCCGATTTACCGCGAACGTTTCGCCATGCATGGTGAGCCGGCCGATCACAGCCCGGACCGGCCAACGGTGTTCGCCACCCAGTCCACTCACAAATTGCTCGCGGCACTGTCCCAGGCCTCGATGATTCATATCCGTGACGGACGTCGTCCCATCGATCATGCGCGGTTCAATGAGTCGTTCATGATGCATGCCTCGACTTCGCCGAATTACGCGATTATCGCCTCCAACGATGTCAGCGCCGCAATGATGGACGGCCCGGGCGGCAAGACCCTGACCGGGGATGCCATCCGCGAGGCGATTGCGTTCCGGCGCATGCTGGCCCGGCTCAATGGAGAGTTTCAAGCGAAGGGCGAGTGGTTTTTCAATGTCTGGCAACCGGACACGGTGACCCACCCCGAGACAGGCCAGACGATACCTTTTCATACCGCCAATGAGGAGTTGCTGGCGAGCGATCCAGCCTGCTGGATTCTCAAACCTGATGCTGCCTGGCATGGTTTTGGCGACATCGAGGATGGCTACTGCCTGCTTGACCCGATCAAGGTATCGATCACCACGCCGGGCATTCTGCCGGGTGGCGGCATGAGCGAGCAGGGCCTACCTGCCCAGGTCGTCACGGCCTACCTGGACCGCCAAGGCATCGTGGTCGAGAAAACCACCGATTTCACGATTTTGGTCCTGTTTTCCATCGGCGTGACCAAGGGCAAGTGGGGCACGCTGGTCAATACATTGCTCGATTTCAAGCGCGATTACGACGCCAACGTCCCTTTGAATCAAGTGCTGCCCGGGCTATCGGCCGCTCATGCGCAACGTTATCGGGGGATGGGGCTGCGCGACCTCTGTGAAACCATGTTTGCCGCGATGGCCGAGTTACGTACCACCGAAACAATGTCTCGGGCATTTTCGACGTTGCCGGTACCCGATCTGAGCCCGGTCATGGCCTATGAGCAATTGGTGCGCGGCAATGTGGAGATTGTGACGCTTGAACAAATGGCCGGGCGTACCGTGGCCACAGGCGTCGTCCCTTATCCACCGGGTATTCCGTTGTTGATGCCGGGCGAGAACGCCGGCGCAGCTAATGGCCCGTTACTCGGTTACCTCAAGGCGCTGGAGGATTATGACCGGCGCTTCCCCGGTTTCACCCATGACACCCATGGCGTCGAAGTGGAGGAGGGGCGCTATCTGGTCCGCTGCATTACATCCGATACGCAGGCAACGTCATAAAGCGCTCAGGCCTTTCAATGGAGGGAAGATCGGTGAATAAACTAAAAGTGGCCGCAAACGCGGCCTCACGTAGCAGTTTTTTGACGTCGCGCGAAGTCGTGGACTTTTCCCAAACCGATCTGACGGATATTGCCGCCGCGGTTATTACCGGGGTGGATGTTCAAAACGGTTTGCTCGATGTCATCAGTCGATCGGGATTCGATATCCCAATCTTCTTTGCTGTTTGCGCCGAAGACGAACTGTCTCGCGAAAACCTGCCGAGCATTGAACATGTCCTGCTGCAAATCAGCGGCGTGTTCGACCTGGGCACCGATAAGGCCGAGTACTACGGCGACAAACTGGAAACAGCGGCCAGCCAATACGAGGAGGCATTGCTTCCGCCGTTCTTCGGTGCACTCAAACACTATGTCGAGCGGGGCAACTCGACGTTTGCCTGCCCGGGGCATCAGGGCGGGCAGTTCTTTCGCAAACACCCGGCGGGTCGACAATTTTTCGACTTCTTTGGCGAGACGCTGTTTCGTGCCGACCGCTGTAACGCCGACGTGGAAATGGGCGATCTGCTCATCCATGAAGGGGCGCCTCTGGAAGCACAAAAGCGCGCCGCGAAAATCTACAACGCCGACAAAACTTATTTCGTCTTGAATGGCACCTCAGCGTCGAACAAGGTCGTGACCAATGCCTTGCTGACCCCGGGCGATGTCGTGCTGTTCGATCGCAACAATCACAAATCAATCCATCAGGGCGCCTTGTTTCAAGCCGGCGCTACACCGGTGTACCTGGAAACGGCGCGTAACCCCTACGGTTTCATCGGCGGTATTGACGCTCACTGTTTTGACGAAACCTATCTGCGCAACGAGTTACGCCGGGTGGCGCCAGACAAAGCCGACGAGCCCCGGCCGTTCCGGCTGGCCGTCATCCAATTGGGCACCTACGACGGCACCATCTACAACGCCCGGCAGGTGGTCGATACCATCGGGCATTTGTGTGACTACATCCTCTTCGACTCGGCGTGGGTCGGCTATGAGCAGTTCATCCCGATGATGAAGGACTGCTCGCCGATGTTGCTCGAGCTGGGGCCAAACGATCCCGGCATATTCGTGACACAGTCGATTCACAAGCAGCAGGCCGGCTTCTCCCAGGCGTCGCAGATCCACAAAAAAGATCGCCACATCAAGGGCCAGGATCGCTACTGCAACCATCATCGGTTGAACAACGCGTTCATGGCCCAGGCTTCCACCAGTCCGTTTTACCCGCTGTTCGCCTCACTCGATGTCAATGCGCGGATGCACAGCGGTCGCAGTGGTCACCGGCTTTGGGACGAATGCGTGCGCGCTGGCATTGAAGCCCGCAAACTGGTGATGGATAACTGCACCTTGATCCGGCCTTTCGTGCCGCCGACCATTGATGGCCGCTACTGGCAGGACTATCCAACCGATGAAATCGCCAATAATTTGCGGTTTTTCATGTTTCATCCCGAGGAGCGTTGGCACGCCTTCGAGGGCTATACCGAGAATCAATACTTCATTGATCCGTGCAAATTGCTGTTCACCACACCAGGCATTGATGCGGCGACGGGCGAATACACGGAGTTCGGTATTCATGCCGGGGTCCTTGCCACGTTCCTGCGCCAGTACGGCATGGTCCCGGAAAAAAGCGACCTGAATTCCATTCTGTTTTTGCTCACACCGGCTGAAAGCAAAGCCAAGATGCAGCACCTGGTCGCGCAGATCGCTCGCTTCGAGCGCTTTATCAGGGACGACGCGCCACTGGCCGAGGTATTGCCGGGTGTCTATAGCGCCCACGAGGACCGTTACAAGGACTACAGCATCCGCCAGGTGTGCCAGGAAATGCACGAGCTCTATGCTCGACATAACGTCAAACAATTGCAAAAGGACATGTTCCGCAAGGCTCACATGCCCACGGTGGTGATGAATCCCCGGGAGGCGAATCTTGAGTTCGTGCGCGGCAAAGTGGAACTGATCGCGCTCGAGGACGCCCAAGGGCGGATCGCCGCCGAGGGTGCTCTGCCATATCCGCCAGGCGTGCTGTGTGTGGTCCCGGGTGAAGTGTGGTCAGGTGCGGTGCTGAGCTATTTCCTGGCACTGCAAGAGGCAATCAATCGGTTGCCTGGCTTCAATCCGGAACTGCAGGGCGTCTACCTCAAGACCGAAGTGGACGGCCGTATTCGGGCGTATGGATACGTCATCAAGCAGTAAAACGTTCCTGAACGGACACTGGAAAAGCATCCCGGTATTCGTCTATCCGCAATGCAGCGCCCCGCGAAGGGGCGTTTTTGGAGTGCAAATCATGGGAACTACTGTGAAGAAGATGAGCGTGGTGCAACTCACCGTGCTGACGGCCATCAACATGCTGGGGTCGGGCATCGTTCTGCTGCCGTCCAAGCTGGCGCAAGTGGGCACTATATCGATTTTCTCGTGGATCGTGACAGCGCTCGGCTCGCTGGCATTGGCCTATGCCTTCGCTAAATGTGGACGTTTCAGTCGAAAGCCTGGCGGCATGGGGGGTTATGCCGAATACGCGTTTGGTCGCTCCGGCAATTTCATGGCCAACTACACCTATGGCGTGTCGCTGTTGATCGCCAACGTTGCCATCGCGATTACGGCGGTGGGTTATGCGACGGAACTGTTCCATGTGACGCTGACGCCCATCGGTGTCGCGGTGGCAACCGTGGTGCTGCTGTGGTTGACGACCATTGCCAACTTCGGCGGCCCGCGCATTACCGGCCAGATCGGCAATGTCACCATCATGGGCGTCATTATCCCGGTGCTGGGGGTGTCGGTACTGGGCTGGTTCTGGTTCGACTCATCGCTGTACATCGCCGCCTGGAACCCCCACGACACCCCGCTACTTCAAGCCGTTGGCGCATCGATCTCCATTACTCTGTGGGCCTTTCTGGGGCTTGAATCGGCGTGCGCGAACACCGACGCTGTGGAAAATCCTGAGCGTAATGTGCCGATCGCCGTATTGGGCGGGACCATCGGTGCAGCGGTCATCTATATCGTCTCGACTAACGTGATTGCCGGGATCGTGCCGAACATGGACCTTGCTGTCTCCACAGCACCGTTCGGGCTGGCGTTCGCCACCATGTTCACGCCGCTGGTAGGCAACATCGTCATGGGGCTGATGATCGTGGCCTGTATCGGTTCGCTGCTTGGTTGGCAGTTCACCATTGCTCAAGTCTTCAAAAGTTCTGCCGATGTCGGCTATTTTCTGAAGATATTCGCCAGAACCACCGCGTCCGGCACACCCATCGCCGGCATGCTGGTGCTGGTGGTTTGCCAGACCGCCTTGACGCTAATGACCATCAGCCCGGACCTGAGCAAACAGTTCGACATGATCGTCAACCTCGCGGTCGTGACCAATCTGGTTCCTTACTTGATGTCGATGGCGGCGTTGATGACGATCCAGAAGGCTGCCGGTGTCACTCCCCGCAAAGCCCTGTTTACCAATGGCATCGCCTATATCGCAGCTGCTTATAGTTACTACGCGCTGTATAGCGCCGGTGCCGATGCAATGATGCTGGGTGGCATTGTCACCATGCTCGGGTGGACCTTATATGGAACCGTCAGCCGTCGATTCATGACGGCTGATGCCCCAGTCGTGGAGGCTACCCCGGTGGCGACCAAGGTGCGGATCGAGGAACCCCTGAGGGCATCGTGAACGCAGAGGGGGCAATAGCGCTCCGAGAGTCCAGGGAGGAGGGTGCGGGAGACGGACAATCTGGTCGTGTTCTACACTCTTTTTTGTAGTACGAAGCCCAGTATTGCGATGTGCGATGTAGTTACCTGTCTGTCTACCGACCCAGCGTTCATGCAGAGTCCCGGACTCTGTCGGAGGTCATCATGAGTAGGTTGCCGTCCATCAGCCTGTGCGTCGCAGCGTCGCTAGTTTGTGCCCCTGTATGGGCTGAAACGGTCGTGCCCATGAAGGGGCAAAATTCGCAACAAATCCAGCTGGACATCAACGACTGCCATAACGTGGCGGCCAGTCAAAGCGCCTCCACGCAGCCTCCTCCTTCCGGGGGAAGGCTACGGGGTGCCGCCGTAGGGGGTGCCGCCGGAGCGGCTGGAGCACAGGTGCGCGGAAATCAACATGACGAGCTTTATGATCGTGTCAATGAGGATGTGAAGCAGAACTATCGCCAAAATCGCGCCAAAGAAACCGCCGCCGCTGGAGCTGTGGTGGGTGGCGCGCGCCAGCGTCAGGAGCGCCGGGCGCAGCAAAAGACCAGTTCGACGACCAGTTCAACGGCCTATACCAGTTGCCTGCAAGGGCGGGGTTATCAGGTGACGCCTTGAAGGTGGAACTCGTAGGCGAAATTATGTTTTTCTTTGGTCTGCGCTGATAACAGCGTTATCTGGCGAATTGCGATTTTCTATGTGGGCGTGGTCATTTTATTCGTGTGCCTGTTGCCTTGGACTGCCTATAAAGCAGGCGAAAGTCCCTTTGCCACCTGTCGCCCCAAGGCGGTCATGATGACGCCGACAATGCCGTCGGTGACCCTGACCCAGAAAATCCTCGAGTAATCCGCATTTAGTCTATTCCGCTACACGGACAGCGAGACCTCAGGGTCAGGCCGTCCTCTCTCGAATTCTTTTTTGCATCACTACTTGGCACTTCCGTTGCGCAGGGAATCGCTTGGTGCATTTTTAGGGGCATTAATAGTGCGTCGATGTTAATCGACACGCCGAGCGGGATGCGTTGTATGACAAGGGCAATAAAAACAGTGAGTATAAATTTCCCGCTTATAGGGCAAAAAACGCACTTTAGTTGCCAATTGCACCATTTTTGTCCGCGCCAGAGCTGTGCAAGTTACAAGTGGAAAAAACGTTTCAGCCGCCTTATCGATTTGCGTCTCAATAATGACGCAAAATGTCGCTATGGCATCTTTTTTAGGGGGGGATTCGTTTTTTATCTGTCGTTCCAATACTTGGGCACAGCCCTTGCAAAAGTACTTTCAAACCACCGAAAGTGTGGTTTTTAACGAAGAAAAATAACGGGGAGCGTTATAAGTTGGGCGCCAGAAATCAAACCACAATGGCCAAATCTCTGGCGTCGGGACGCGTCAAGGGATTGCCTGAATCGTGAGGAATCCATTTCCGCATGAAACAGGAAGTTAACGACGCACACTGAGGTGCTTGACAGAAACAGTACTCACTAAAACAACGTAAGGCCTCATCTTATTGAAATAACGAAGTTATAAAAAAAATGCCGTCTGTATCGCGGCAAGGAGTTGGGTATGTCCCGTGCTTTTTTTAATGAAATGTATGATGCGAGTGGTGGCTGCCGCCCACATTACCAGGAGTTCGCGCGTTGGTTAGCGGACACACCTCTGGAGCTGCTGGACCAGCGTCGTCGCGAAGCCGACCTGTTGTTCCATCGAGCTGGCATCACCTTCACCTTATACGGGGACGAGCAGGGCACTGAACGGTTGATTCCGTTCGACATCATTCCGCGCAGCATCAAGGCCAGTGAATGGCAGATGGTCGAGCGCGGCTGCATTCAGCGGGTCCAGGCATTGAACATGTTCCTGGCCGATATCTACCACGGCCAACGGATTCTCAAGGAGGGCATCATTCCGGCCGAACAGGTTCTGGCCAACGAGGGTTATCAGGTCGCCATGCGGGGCCTGAATTTGCATCGGGGTATCTATGCCCATATCGCCGGTGTCGATCTGGTGCGTGACGGTGACGGCAGTTACTACGTGCTGGAAGACAACCTGCGTACCCCAAGCGGCGTCAGCTACATGCTCGAAGACCGCAAGATGATGATGCGCTTATTCCCCGAGCTCTTCGCCGCCCAGCGTGTAGCCCCCATCGATCATTACCCGAACCTGCTGCTGGACACCCTCAAAAGCTCCAGCCCCCTGGACAATCCCACGACGGTGGTGCTGACCCCGGGTCGCTTCAACAGCGCTTACTTTGAGCACGCGTTCCTGGCCCGTGAAATGGGGGTGGAACTGGTTGAGGGCGCCGATCTGTTTGTCCGCGATGATCGTGTCTATATGCGAACCACCTCGGGCCCGCAGCAGGTGGATGTCATCTATCGCCGCCTCGACGATGCGTTCCTCGATCCGCTGTCCTTCAACCCGGACTCCATGCTGGGTGTCCCCGGACTGGTGGCTGCCTATCGTTCGGGGAACGTGATCCTGGCCAATGCCGTGGGTACCGGGGTAGCGGACGACAAGTCAATTTACCCCTACGTCACTGACATGATCCGCTTCTACCTCGATGAAGAGCCGATCCTGAAAAACGTGCCCACCTGGCAATGCCGCAAGCCGGAAGAACTGTCCCATGTGTTGGCCAATCTGCCCGAGCTGGTGGTCAAGGAAACCCAGGGTTCCGGCGGCTACGGGATGCTGGTGGGACCGGCGGCCACTGCAGCGGAAATCGAGGATTTCCGTGCGCGCCTCAAGGCCCGTCCTGAGGCCTACATCGCTCAACCGACGCTGTGCCTGTCCACGTGCCCGACCTTTGTCGAAAACGGTATTGCCCCTCGCCACATTGACTTGCGCCCGTTCGTATTGTCGGGAAGTGAAACCCGCCTGGTTCCCGGTGGCCTGACCCGCGTGGCACTGCGCGAAGGTTCGCTGGTGGTGAACTCGTCCCAGGGCGGCGGCACTAAAGACACTTGGGTAGTGGAGGACTAAGACATGCTTTCAAGAACCGCTTCGGACCTCTACTGGATGTCCCGTTACCTGGAGCGTGCCGAAAACCTGGCGCGCATGCTCGAAGTCAGTTACTCGCTATCGCTGATGCCCCAGGCCGGGCGCACCGATGGCCGCGCTGAGCTGGCGATGTCGCTGCTGGCCGCCGGCACGCTGGACGACTACAACGCGCGCTATGGTGAGCTCCACACCGAGCGCATGTTGCACTTCTTCGCTCTGGATGAAACCAACCCCGGGAGTATCTATTGCTGCCTACAGGCAGCGCGGGCCAATGCTCATGCGGTGCGTGGGCGCATCACCGCCGACATGTGGGAGAACATTAACGCCACTTGGCTTGAGATGCGCAACATCGCCAGCAACGGTCTGGGTCATTACGGCATCAGCCATTTCTGCGAGTGGGTCAAGGAGCGCTCTCATCTGTTCCGCGGGGCGAC
>JAPLSD010000150.1 GCA_026398835.1 Pseudomonas sp. | reverse complement strand
CCACGATGCGCGAATGGCCGAGGTCATCTGTGCCGAAAATGCCCGACGCTTTCGCGGCATTTATCCGTACCCCAATGCTTTCATGCACCAGCCGGATGAGAAGGCCCAGCTCAACGTGTTCCTCGGCGAATGGCTGAGCCATTGCCTGGCCTGCGGCCACGAGTTCGAAGCTGTGCGATAGATGTGAACTGCTTCCGCTTCGCAGGTTTCCCCTTTTGACTTTCCCCCAGCATAATTGCGCCATTCATCCACTTTCGTGATCACGCCCTGGGAGAACGCCTTGCCGAGCGTATCCACTTTGTCCTCCACCGATTCGGTGTTGCTGGTGCAACTGTCTGACAGCCATCTGTTCGCCGAGGTCGACGGGACGTTGCTGGGCATGAATACCCGCCAGAGCCTGCAAAAGGTGATCGAACTGGTATTGGCCCAGCAGCCGCAAATCGATCTGATGATCGCCAGTGGCGACCTGTCCCAGGACGGCACGCTTGAGTCCTATCAGCAGTTTCGTGACATGACCCGGCAGATTGACGCGCCGGCCCGCTGGATTCCTGGTAATCATGATGAGCCGCAGGTAATGGCTCAGGCGGCCACCCAAAGTCTTCTGCTTGATCCGGTGGTGGATATCGGCAACTGGCGCATCACGCTTCTGGACTCCTCGGTGCCAGGCTCGGTGCCGGGGTATTTGCAAGACGAGCAGCTGCAGTTACTCGCGCGCTCCCTGAGCGAAGCCCCCGAGCGTCATCATCTGGTGTGTTTCCACCATCATCCGGTGTCCATTGGCTGCGCCTGGATGGAGCCGATTGGTTTGCGCAATCCAGAGGCGCTATTCGCTGTATTGGACCGTTTTCCTCAGGTTCGCGCGGTGCTTTGGGGGCACGTACACCAGGAAATCGATCAGCTGCGCAATGGCGTGCGCTTGATTGCTTCGCCGTCGACCTGTATCCAGTTCGAGCCCGGCAGCAAGGATTTCAAAGTCGATGACCTGGCACCGGGCTATCGCTGGCTACGTTTGTTGCCCGATGGTCGGTTGGAAACCGGGGTTGAGCGGGTGACCGGTTTCGATTTTCAGGTTGATTACGGCAGCAAGGGCTACTGACGTCTGCTACAAGGGCCTGATACATCTCAGAGCAAGTCAATCCACGCCAGTCCCTGTAAACTGCCTCATCTTTGACTGATGCATAGAGGGAGCTCGCATGTCCGGTTCGATCCTGTATATCCACGGCTTCAACAGCGCGCCCGCGTCGAAAAAGGCCTGTCAGTTGATCAGCGTGATGGACCGCCTCGGCTTGAGTGAGCAATTACAGGTGCCGGCCTTGCATCACCACCCGCGTGAGGCGATTGGCCAGCTGGAACAGGCGATTGCCGAACTTGGTCGGCCACTGCTGGTCGGCAGCTCCCTCGGCGGCTACTATGCGACTCACCTTGCCGAGCGCCATGGCCTCAAAGCCTTGTTGATCAATCCCGCCGTCAGCCCCCATCGGATGTTCGACGGATACCTGGGCAGCCAGAAAAACCTGTATACCGATGAAACCTGGGAATTGACCCACGACCATGTAACGGCCCTGGCCGAACTGGAAGTGCCGGCGCCACAGGACCCACAGCGGTTTCAGGTATGGTTGCAGACAGGTGACGAGACCCTGGACTATCGCCTCGCCCAGCAGTATTACCGAGCCTGTGCCTTGCGCATCCAGGCTGGCGGCGACCATGGTTTCCAGGGCTT
>JAPLSD010000648.1 GCA_026398835.1 Pseudomonas sp. | reverse complement strand
TCCTGCTGGGCGCGAACCCGTTCAAGGTGTTGAAGTTGTTCCTGCTGCGTTCGTTGGTTGAGTTCCAGGGCGATTTGCAGTCGGCTGTTCTGGGTCTCCAGATCAAGCGTTGGCTGTTGCGGGTCGTCGTTGAACAGGCCGTCGACCACCAGCAAATAACCGCGTAGCAGATGTCGATTGTGTTGTTTGTAGGCTTCGCCCAGTTCGAGCAGGCTCAAGGATCCGTGGGCGGTGTGCAGCGTGTAGCGGATCAGGTAATAGGGGCTTGCGGTCAACTGCTGCTGAATCGCGTCATGCAGTTGATAGCGCGCTTCAGGCTCCATCAGACTGGCATAGGGTGAGTCCACCAATGCGCAGAGCTCGATGGCGGCCAGACCGAACTGACGTTCACAATTGGGATCAAGGAACAGCAGCGCCCAGCTAGCCTCATTCAGCCGCTCGAAACGCAGCATGCCGAGCCGCGAGGGCACAGGCAACTGCGTCACTACCTCGGCCGCCATACGGCTGGCGGCATCGGGTTGGCTTTTCATGGAAGAAACTCGCTTCGAAAATGCTGATCGCGCCGGGCTCGCGCCCTCTTTACTGTTGCTTGCGGCAAGGTTGCATCATGCGGCACAGACTGACAAGAGAGGATGAAGGCTAAGTGCTATAAGAGTTTATCGGCAGGCCCGGGGATTTCTGCAGGTGACAGGGAAACTGATGTCCCTGCGCGCGGGAACCGGGCGCTGGGAATCATTGCAGCACGATATTCACTGATTGCAGGAGGGCGCTGTGTTTGTCGTAATAATCGACGCGGATGTGCTCTGTATCGATGGTTATGCGCGCAAAGTTGTCCTGGCTGATGACGTTGCTGGTGAGTTTCTGGTTGTAGCTGCTGCGGCCAGGGCTGGCGAGCGGCTGGTCCAGGATGAAGCTGTTGGCATTGGCATAGGGCAGCAGCTTGCTGTTGCACAGCGGTGAGGAAACGATGGTGTGGACCATGAAGTCCAGGTCGTCACTGTGGGTCAGTTGGCTGGTCATCGAGCCGTGGACATCGCCAGCGATGAAGATCACATTCTTGATCGTGTGACTGCGGATGGTTTCAAGGATCCGCTCACGCTGCGCCGGGAAAGATTTCCAGGCATC
>JAPLSD010000350.1 GCA_026398835.1 Pseudomonas sp. | reverse complement strand
CTTGGCATAGCCACCGTGGGAGATGGTCACGACGCGCTCTTCTTCCGGGATCATGTCACCCAGGGTCAGGTCGAGACGGGCATCGAGGATCTCGGTGCGACGTACATCGCCGTACTCGGCACGAATGACTTCCAGTTCCTCACGGATCACTTCCATCAGGCGCACTGCGCTGTTGAGGATGCGGATCAGCTCACCGATCTGGTTGAGGATTTCCTGGTATTCGGCCAGCAGTTTTTCGTGTTCCAGGCCCGTCAGACGGTGCAGACGCAGCTCCAGAATGGCTTGCGCCTGTTCTGGCGAGAGGAAGTACTTGCCTTCGCGCAGGCCGTATTGCGGATCGAGGTTGTCCGGACGGCAGGAATCAGCACCGGCACGTTCGACCATCGCGACCACTGCACTGGATTCCCAAGGCGTGCTGATCAGCGCTTCCTTGGCTTCCGACGGCGTTGGCGAAGCCTTGATCAGGGCGATGACCGGGTCGATGTTCGACAGAGCTACCGCTTGACCTTCGAGGATGTGGCCACGTTCGCGGGCTTTACGCAGTTCGAACACGGTACGACGGGTCACGACTTCGCGGCGGTGACGCACGAAGGCTTCCAGCAGATCCTTCAGGTTGAGGATCCGCGGACGACCGTCGATCAGCGCAACGATGTTGATACCGAACACGCTTTGCAACTGAGTCTGAGCGTAGAGGTTGTTGAGGATCACCTCAGGCACTTCGCCACGACGCAGCTCGATCACGACGCGCATGCCGTCCTTGTCGGACTCGTCGCGCAGCTCGGTGATACCTTCGAGCTTCTTCTCTTTGACCAGCTCGGCGATCTTCTCGATCAGACGCGCCTTGTTCAGCTGGTAAGGGAGTTCGGTGATGACGATCTGCTGACGACCACCGACCTTGTCGATGTCTTCGATGATCGAGCGGGCACGCATGTAAATGCGTCCGCGACCGGTACGGTAGGCTTCGATGATACCGGCGCGACCGTTGATGATCGCGGCCGTCGGGAAGTCCGGACCGGGGATGAATTGCATCAACTCATCGATGGTCAACTCAGGGTTGTCGATGAGGGCCAGGCAACCGTCGATGACTTCACCGAGGTTGTGCGGCGGAATGTTGGTCGCCATGCCCACGGCGATACCGCTGGAGCCGTTGACCAACAGGTTGGGGATCTTGGTCGGCATAACCGCCGGGATCATTTCGGTGCCGTCGTAGTTCGGCACCCAGTCCACGGTTTCTTTATGCAGGTCGGCCAGCAGCTCGTGCGCCAACTTGGTCATGCGCACTTCGGTGTATCGCATGGCCGCGGCGTTGTCGCCGTCAACCGAACCGAAGTTACCCTGGCCGTCTACCAGCAGGTAGCGCAGGGAGAAAGGCTGGGCCATACGAACGATGGTGTCGTACACCGCAGTATCACCATGGGGGTGATACTTACCGATCACGTCACCGACAACACGGGCAGATTTCTTGTACGGCTTGTTCCAGTCGTTACTCAGCTCGCTCATCGCGAACAGTACGCGCCGGTGCACGGGCTTCAAGCCATCGCGCGCATCAGGCAGTGCCCGCCCGACAATTACGCTCATTGCGTAATCGAGGTAGGACTGCCTCATCTCGTCTTCGATATTGACCGGGATGATTTCTTTGGCCAGTTCGCCCATGAGAAGCCTGATTCCTTTTTCTGGTGAAACTTCGTCACATCCATATGGGACGAACGAAGCTCGTCGATGCAGGCTTGGTGCCATGCATCGACTTACGACAAATCAACGAGTTATGCCATGGATCTGCGCAGTAAAGGCAGCCACATCGGACTGCCTTGGAAACCGCCGGATGTTATCACAATCGCCGCCACGCACCTATCCCCCAGACGCGCATGGAGCATAGTTAGTTGACCGGTGACAGGCTGATAGGGGACGAGAGAGGCTTAGAGGCTTATTGAATGAAGAATTTAAGGCTCAATGACGGTTATTTATGGCCTGACAGGGCCAAATACCTTCAATGCAACCGCTTGCGGCACATCAACTGGGCCATTTTCGCGGTATCGGGCCGCTCGACAATGCCTTTTTCAGTGATGATTGCGTCGATCAGGTCCGCCGGGGTGACGTCGAAAACCGGATTGAAGGCTTCTACATCAGCCCCGACGCGCTTGCCGCCGACTTCCAGCAGTTCGCTGCCTTCACGCTCTTCGATGGGAATATCGTCACCACTGGCCAGCGTCATGTCGATGGTCGAACTCGGCGCCACCACCATGAAGCGCACTCCGTGGTGCATGGCGCATACCGCCAATTGGTAAGTACCAATCTTGTTCGCCACATCGCCATTGGCGGTAATCCGGTCAGCACCGACGATCACCCAGGTCACGCCCTTGGTTTTCATGATGTGTGCAGCGGCCGAGTCGGCGTTCAGCGTGACGGGGATCCCTTCATTGGCCAGCTCCCAGGCAGTTAGTCGCGAGCCTTGTAGCCAGGGCCGGGTTTCATCGGCGTAAACCCGCTCCACCATGCCTTCCAGCCACGCACCACGAATCACCCCCAGCGCTGTACCAAAGCCGCCGGTGGCCAAGGCGCCGGTATTGCAATGGGTCAGGATTGCCTGGGCATTGCCCTGATGCTTACGGATCAGATCGACACCCAACTGGGCCATGGTCAAATTGGCTTCGCGATCGCTTTCATGAATGGCCAAGGCCTCTGCTTCAAGGACAGCCACCGGATCGGTATGCTCTTTCAGGCGCTCAAGACGCTCGCGCATGCGGTTCAACGCCCAAAACAGATTGACCGCCGTCGGCCGCGAATCCGCGAGCAAGGCAAAATCCTCTTCCAGTGCTGCCTGCCAGTCACCGCCAGCGGCAAACCGCGTGCGCGCCGCCAACACCACTCCATAAGCGGCACTGATGCCAATGGCCGGGGCACCACGCACCACCATCGAGCGAATGGCTTCTGCCACACCCGCAGCGCTGGTATAGGCAATCCAGTTTTCCTCGAATGGCAAAATGCGCTGATCAAGCAGGTACAGAGCGTCATCCCGCCAATCGATGGCCTTCACCTTCTCCGCTGCCAACAGTCGATCGCGCATGCCTCACCCCGTACTCATGAACAAAAGCCGCCGATTATAGCGATCCCCCTGCGAAGACGCTCGGGTATACTTCGCCATCCTTTATAAAAGCACTGGAACCCACCCTCGATGCCGACCCCTGCCGCTGCGCTCGACTTATTATTACTACCGACCTGGTTGGTACCTGTCGAACCCGCTGGCGTGGTCCTCAAAGAGCATGGTTTGGGCATCCGTGATGGCCGCATTGCATTCATCGGACCGCGCGCCGACGCCCTGAAACTCAACGCCACTGAAGTCCGCGAGCTGCCAGGCATGTTGCTCAGCCCCGGCCTGATCAATGCTCATGGGCATGCGGCGATGACGCTGTTTCGCGGCCTGGCCGATGATTTGCCGCTGATGACCTGGCTGGAGCAGCATATCTGGCCCGCCGAAGCCAAGTGGGTCGATGAGGACTTTGTTCGCGATGGTACTGATCTGGCCATCGCCGAACAGCTTAAAGGCGGCATCACCTGCTTCTCAGACATGTATTTCTTCCCGAAAGTCGCCAGCGAACGCGTACATAACAGCGGTATTCGCGCGCAAATTGCCATCCCGATCCTCGACTTTCCGATTCCCGGCGCTAGCGATGCCGATGAGGCCATCCGCCAAGGCATCGAGCTGTTCGGCGACCTCAAGCACCATCCGCGCATCAAAATCGCCTTCGGCCCCCATGCACCCTACACCGTCGGCGACGAGAACCTTGAGAAAATCAGGGTCATCACTGAGGAGCTGGACGCCTCGATTCATATGCACGTCCATGAAACCGCCTTCGAAGTACAGCAATCCGTCGAGCACCGCGGCGAGCGGCCAATGGCCCGGCTGGGGCGTCTGGGCTTGCTCGGTCCGCGCTTCCAGGCCGTACACATGACGCAAATCAGCGATGAAGACCTGGCTTTGCTGGTAGAAAGTAACAGCAGCGTGATTCATTGCCCGGAATCAAACTTGAAACTGGCCAGCGGCTTTTGCCCGGTCGAGCGTTTATGGCAGGCCGGAGTCAATGTGGCGGTCGGCACCGATGGTGCAGCCAGTAACAATGACCTGGATCTGCTCGGCGAAACCCGCACCGCTGCACTCTTGGCCAAGGCGGTCGCTGGCTCGGCGACCGCTCTGGATGCCCATCGCGCATTGCGCATGGCCACGCTCAATGGCGCACGAGCGCTGGGGCTGGACGCCGAAGTCGGCTCACTGGAAGTCGGCAAGGCTGCTGACCTGGTGGCCTTCGACCTCTCCGGCCTGGCGCAGCAACCGATTTACGAGCCGGTCTCGCAGCTTATATATGCCACCAGCCGGGACTGCGTGAAACACCTTTGGGTCGACGGCAAGCAATTGCTCGACGACCGGTGCCTGACCCGCCTGGATGAACAACAGCTCTGCGCCACGGCCATCGCCTGGGGAAAACGCATTAGCGGCCACAGCGAATAGATAAAAACCTTGAGCTGATGCTCAAGGCTTACCACAGAATTCATCAGATTTAGAGGATGCCCCATGAGCAACGTCGACCACGCTGAAATCGCCAAATTCGAAGCCCTGGCCCATCGCTGGTGGGACCGTGAAAGTGAATTCAAACCGCTGCACGACATCAATCCGTTGCGGGTCAACTGGATT
>JAPLSD010000444.1 GCA_026398835.1 Pseudomonas sp. | reverse complement strand
CTTCGTCGACGACCTGCACAGTTATGCACAGACCCACGCCTCGCTGGCTGAACACAGTCACCAACGCGAGCAATGGGACGAGCCCTACACACCGCAAACCAACTGGCTGGCCTCAGCAGCCTCGGGGATTCGGGCGGCGTTTATTCTGGTGGTGCTCGGCAGTTATTGGGTGGCCACTGCCTGGCCCAGCGGCGCCACCATGACCCTGATCGCCGCCGCTACGGTCGGCCTGTCCGCCGCCACACCGAATCCCAAACGCATGGCGTTCCAGATGGCCTGCGGCACCTTGATCGGTGCGTTAGTGGGCTTCGTCGAGATGTTCTTCGTCTTTCCCTGGATCGACGGTTTCCCGTTGCTCTGCGTGATGTTGGCGCCGGTGATTGTGTGCGGTTCGTTCCTCTCATCACGGCCGCAATACGCCGGGGTTGGCCTGGGTTTGCTGATCTTTTTCAGCACCGGATCGGTGCCGGACAACCTGACCGTCTACAACCCCTACGCGTTCATCAACGACTACATCGCCATGGTCATCGGCATGCTGGTATGCGCCGCCGCCGGGGCAATCATCCTGCCGCCCAACAGCCGCTGGTTGTGGCGTCGGCTGGAACAGGATTTGCGCGGGCAAGTGGTGTACGCCATCAGCGGCAAGCTCAAGGGACTTGGTTCGAGCTTCGAAAGTCGCACGCGGGATTTGTTGCACCAAGCCTATGGTCTGGCCGCCGGGCAACCGCAGGTGCAGCGTAATTTGCTGCGCTGGATGCTCGTGGTGCTGGAGGTTGGCCACGCGATCATCGAGTTGCGCAAGGAACAGGCGATTCTACCGGTGCACCCGGCCTACGCCGAATCCCAGCCGTGGCGCCAGGCGATCCGGGTGATGGGCCGCTCGTTGGTGCGGCTGTTTATCCAGCCCAGCCAAAGCAATCTCGAACGCAGTTTGATCGCCGTCGACCACGCCATCAGTCGGGTGCAAGCCACCGACGAACCTTTCGCGCCGCACTTCGATACCTCGGCCCTGCGTCGGGTGAAGAGTTACCTGCATTTCATCCGCACCTCGTTACTCGACCCACAATCACCGCTGGCGGCGTTCGCTGCGCCCGCCGAGCCCCAAGGACTAAAACATGCCTCGTGAGATCGCCTTCCACGGCGTGTACATGCCGACCATGACCCTGATGTTTCTTATCGCAGCGGCTCTAGCCTGGGCCCTGGACCGGTTTTTGGCAGGCTTCGATCTGTACCGTTTTTTCTGGCACCCGGCGTTGCTGCGCCTGAGCCTGTTCACCTGCATTTTCGGCGCCTTGGCGCTCACTGTTTACCGTTGAGAACGACCTGATGAAAAAGCTCTTCAGCCTGCTCGCCACCTTGCTCGTGCTGGCCCTCGCCCTGTGGATCGGCCGGACCCTCTGGGTGCATTACATGAACACGCCCTGGACCCGCGACGGCCGGGTGCGCGCCGACATCATCAACGTTGCGGCCGACGTCACCGGCGAAGTGGTCAACGTCCCGGTGCGCGATAACCAATTGGTGAAAAAGGGTGACCTGCTGATGCAGATCGACCCTGAGCACTACCAGATCGCGGTGAAGCAGGCGCAGTCGCTGGTGGCCTCACGCAAAGCCACCTGGGAGATGCGCAAGGTCAACGCCCATCGCCGTGCCGATATGGACAGCCTGGTGATCTCCAAAGAAAACCGTGACGACGCCAGCAACATCGCCGACTCGGCCCTGGCCGATTACCAACACGCCCAAGCGCAGCTGGAAGCGGCCGAGCTGAATCTTAAACGTACGCAAGTGCTGGCGGCGGTGGATGGTTATGTCACCAACCTCAACGTCCATCGCGGCGACTACGCGCGCATCGGCGAAGCGAAAATGGCCGTGGTCGACATGAACTCGTTCTGGGTTTACGGCTTCTTCGAAGAAACCAAACTGCCCCACGTGCGGGTCGGCGACAAAGCCGACATGCAGTTGATGAGCGGCGAAGTGCTCAAGGGCCATGTGGAAAGTATTTCTCGCGGCATCTACGACCGCGACAACCCTGAAAGCCGCGAACTGATCGCCGACGTCAACCCGACCTTCAACTGGGTGCGCCTGGCACAACGGGTGCCGGTGCGCATCCACATCGATGAAGTGCCGGACGGCGTGCTGCTGGCGGCGGGGATCACGTGCACGGTGGTGGTGAAGCAGGAAGGGGAGCAATAGTCGTCAGACCGACGCGCTCCCTGTGGTGAGGGAGCGATCTCGTCACACCTCGCAAAACGTCTCCTGCAAATGCCGCCACAGCAGCGCGCCGGACGCCAATTTTTCAAAGACCACCGTAGACAATCGCTCGGTTCGCACACCCGTCCCGTCGATCTGCTGTTCGCGATAGCTGACGGTTGCCCCCCGAGCGTGTCGATCGATCCCACGCAATTCACTCAGGCTGATCTTGAAGCCTGGGCGCCGTCCGCCAGCCTGTCGAAACAAAGCACTCAAGGCATCGAAATCCAGTTGTTTGCCGCCCGGTGTCACCATCGAAAACTGCGGCGAGAAGCGCTCCAGTAACAATTCCAGCGCGCCGTCAGTTGCCGTGCCGGCAAACCACTGTTCAATGGCGACATGCGCCTGGATCACTTCTTCAAAATAGTCGCTGTAGTCAGTCATGCGGTTTCCTTTAGCGGTGAAGGCGAGGTAACAAGTGCCAATACCTTGCGTGCATCGAAACGCAGCACGACCAGTATCGGTAG
>JAPLSD010000339.1 GCA_026398835.1 Pseudomonas sp. | reverse complement strand
GCGCAAGCGGGCCTTGCTGACCCTGGCCCAGCGCTTCGACGTAGCGATCATCGAGGACGATGTGTATGGCGAACTGGCCTACACCTATCCGCGCCCACGGACGATCAAGTCCTTCGACGAAGACGGTCGCGTCCTGCTCTGCAGTTCGTTCTCCAAGACTCTCGCGCCGGGCCTGCGCATCGGCTGGGTAGCGCCGGGTCGTTACCTGGAGCGGGTGCTGCACATGAAATACATCAGCACCGGCTCGACTGCGCCGCAACCACAGATCGCCATTGCCGAATTTCTCAAGGCCGGGCATTTCGAACCGCACTTGCGGCGCATGCGCACTCAGTACCAGCGTAACCGCGACTTGATGATCGACTGGGTCAGCCGTTATTTCCCCGCCGGCACCCGCGCCAGCCGCCCGCAAGGCAGCTTCATGCTGTGGGTCGAACTGCCCGACGGCTTCGACACCTTAAAACTGAATCGCGTCTTGCTCGAACAAGGCGTACAGATCGCCGTCGGCAGTATCTTTTCGGCGTCGGGCAAATACCGCAATTGCCTGCGGATGAACTACGCTGCCAAACCGACGGCACAGATTGAAGAAGCCGTGCGCAAGGTCGGGGCTGCAGCGATCAAACTGCTGGCTGAATCTGATAGCGCCATTGACTAACCTTTAACCGCAAGCCCGCGTCCATATGACGACAACCGCCGCCAATCGGGACGATCCGACTTGAGATCCAGACGAGCACCGCTCTTTCTTCTACTGTTCGTCCTGACCTTGGGCGGCTGCGCCACGTTCGACGTGCCGCGCGAGCCCAGTCAGGCCTTGCCTGCGGCGAACTCAGCGTTCGGCCGTTCGATCCAGGCCCAGGCAGCGCCCTACCAGGGGCAGTCGGGCTTCCGTTTACTGTCCAACAGCACCGAAGCCTTCATGGCCCGCGCCGAACTGATCCGCAACGCTCAAAGCAGCCTCGACTTGCAGTACTACATCGTCCATGACGGCCTCAGCACGCGGATGCTGGTGGAAGAACTGCTCAAGGCGGCCGATCGCGGCGTGCGTGTCCGCATCCTGCTGGATGACACCACCAGTGATGGCCTGGATCAGATCATCGCCACCCTCGCCGCCCACCCACATATCCAGATTCGCCTGTTCAACCCGCTGCACCTTGGGCGCAGTACCGGCGTCACCCGGACCATGGGCCGGTTGTTCAACCTGTCGCAGCAACACCGGCGCATGCACAACAAGCTGTGGCTGGCGGACAACAGCGTGGCCATCGTCGGCGGACGCAATCTGGGCGACGAGTATTTTGATGCCGAGCCCAATCTGAATTTCACCGACATCGACATGCTCAGCGTCGGACCGGTTGCCGAGCAGCTCGGGCACAGCTTCGATCAATACTGGAACAGCGCCCTGAGCAAACCGATTGAGGAGTTTCTCTCGAACAAGCCGACCGCCGAAGACCTGGCCAACACCCGGTTGCGGCTGGAAGAGTCGCTGGGTGAAACCCGGCAACAGAACCACGCGCTGTATCAGCGACTGATGACTTATCGGACCAAACCACGCATGGACATCTGGCGCAAAGAGCTGATCTGGGCCTGGAATCAGGCGTTGTGGGATGCACCGAGCAAGGTCCTGGCCAAAGGCGAGCCAGACCCACAGTTGCTGCTGACCACCCAACTGGCCCCAGAGCTCCAGGGCGTCAGCAAAGAACTGATCATGATCTCGGCCTACTTCGTTCCCGGTCAGCCGGGGCTGGTGTATCTGACCGGGCGCGCTGACGCTGGCGTCTCGGTGAGTTTACTGACCAACTCACTGGAAGCCACCGATGTGCCGGCGGTACATGGCGGTTACGTGCCCTATCGCAAAGCCTTGCTCGAACATGGCGTGCAGCTGTTCGAACTGCGGCGCCAACCTGGAGAGGGTGGCGGCAGCGCGCCACATCTACTCCAAAGCGGCTCGTACCGCGGCTCTGACTCCAGCCTGCACAGCAAAGCGATGATCTTCGACCGGCAGAAGTCCTTCATCGGCTCGTTCAATTTCGACCCGCGCTCGGTACTGTGGAACACCGAAGTCGGCGTGATGGTCGACAGCCCTGAACTGGCCGAACATGTCCGCGCGCTGGCCCTGCAAGGTATGGCGCCGGCCCTGAGTTATCAGGCCTGGCTGGAGAATGGCCAGGTGGTCTGGGTCACTGAAGACAACCAGCAACCGCATACCCTGACCCGTGAACCCGGGAGCTGGTGGCGGCACTT
>JAPLSD010000064.1 GCA_026398835.1 Pseudomonas sp. | reverse complement strand
CTTGACCGCTGTGCGGCTGGCAATCATGGCTTCGATCATTGCATCGCGAGCGACCTGGTTAATGGTGCCCGGCCAGCCATCGGAGCCTTCATGAATATCAGAGATCTGATCCGCCGTGAAAAGTTCGATTCCGCGACCCGCACCTTCGAGACGCTGGGCCAGATATTCGCGGGTTTCTTCTTCGGCGTAGGGCTGCAACTCGATGACGTGGAAGCGCTCTTCCTCGGTGCTCAACTGCTCCAGGGCAGAAATCAGCGAAGACTCGCCGAACAGGAACACATGCGGGCGACCTTCGGGAGCACCTGCGGCCAAAGCCAACAGCGCCTCGAGTGCGGACTCGTCGAGTTGCTCGGCATCATCCACCAGCAAATAGACTTCCTGACCGGTCAGCGCGAGCTGCACCACTTGCGCCAAAATCGAGCCGATTTCAGCCTGAGCAACGTTCAGCGCCTGAGCCACCTGCCGCAACACGCCTGCCGCATCGCCAGCGCCACGGGCGGAAACCACCACGCTTTGCACTGACTGCTTGTTGGTGCTGGCCACCAGTGCCTGACGCAGCAAGGTCTTGCCGCTGCCTTGTGGCCCGGTGACGACCAGTAGCAGTTGGCTATAACGGGCCAGATGGTGCAATTGCCCCAACACTGGCTTGCGCTGAGCAGGGAAGAATTTGAAGCCAGGCACCCGTGGAGCAAAAGGGTCATGACTCAACTGGTAATGGCCGAGGAAAGCCTCGTCGGCATGCAAACTAGTCATCGGGATCTTATTAACCTTTAAGCTGAGCCAGAGCGCGGTAATCCGCTCCCAGCGTGGCCTGTAAAACCTCTTTCGGATAATCGTCGGTCACTACGGCTTCGCCCATTCGGCGCAACAGCACCAGGCGCAAACGACCGTCGATCACTTTTTTGTCAATTGCCATATGTTCGAGAAAATCTGCTTCGGTCATCTCTTCGGGGGGAATGACCGGTAACCCGGCACGCTGGAACAGGCGAATCCCGCGATCACGCTCTTGCTCGGTGATCCAGCCCAGTCGCGCGGACATTTCAAGGGCCATCACAGTGCCAGCGGCGACCGCCTCACCATGCAGCCAGACACCATAGCCCATATGGGTTTCGATGGCGTGGCCAAAGGTATGCCCCAGATTGAGCGTGGCGCGCACACCAGACTCGCGTTCGTCGGCCCCCACCACAGCGGCCTTGGCCGCGCAGGAGCGTTCGATAGCGACGGTCAGGGCCGATTGATCCAGTGCACGCAGTCGATCGACGTTTTCTTCGAGCCAGGTGAGGAACGGCTCGTCGCAGATCAACCCGTATTTGATCACTTCCGCCAGGCCCGCAGACAATTCACGGGGAGGCAGGGTATTGAGCGTCGAGGTGTCGATCAGCACCACATTGGGCTGATAGAAGGCGCCGACCATGTTCTTGCCCAGCGGATGGTTGATCCCGGTTTTGCCACCCACTGACGAGTCGACTTGCGACAGCAGCGTGGTGGGCACCTGGATGAAATCGACGCCGCGCTGATAGCAGGCAGCGGCAAAACCGGCCATGTCACCAATAACGCCGCCGCCAAGGGCGATCACGGTGGTACGGCGGTCATGTCGCGCGGTGAGCAAACCGTCGAAAATAGTTTGCAGGGTTTCCCAGTTCTTGAAGGCTTCGCCGTCGGGCAACACGATGGAAATAACCGAAAACTGCGCGAGGCTGCGGGTCAGACGCTCAAGATAAAGCGGCGCGACGGTCTCGTTGGAGACGATTGCCACCTGCCGCCCGGCGATATGCGGCGCGAGCAGTTCGGGTTGCCCCAACAAACCTTCGCCAATATGAATCGGGTAGCTACGCTCGCCTAAATCGACCTTAAGTGTCTGCATGTGTCCCCACAGAGAAAATGGAAGCTGGCGCCCTGCCCTGCATTAACGGCCGGCACGCCTGGCTTTCTGACGTCATCTGGTTGCCATGGGCCACGAGCTAAAGCGCTCATGACCGGACGCCGAGGATAGCGCATTTCGCTGTGCGCATTAACGGGGAGGAAGCTGCTGCAAGCGTTCAAGAATGTCCAGAACCACCATTCGCGGCGGCCGCTCATCAGTTTCCACCACCAGATCGGCGATTTCCCGATAAAGCGGGTCGCGAATTGCCAGCAGATCTCTGAGGGTTTTCGCCGGATCTGCGGTGCGCAACAGCGGACGATTGCGATCGCGGGAGGTGCGGCCGACCTGCTGCTCCACAGAGGCATGCAGATAAACTACGCGCCCCCCGGCATGCAACGCCTGACGATTGGCATCGCGCATCACTGCGCCGCCACCGGTCGCCAACACCATGCCGTCAAAGGCGCAGAGCTCGGCAATCATCGCCTCTTCGCGGTCACGAAAGCCCGGCTCACCTTCTTTATCGAAGATCCACGGAATATTAGCGCCCGTGCGCAATTCAATTTCCTTATCGGAATCTTTGAACGGCAGGCGCAGCTCTTTGGCCAGCAAACGACCAATGGTGCTTTTTCCAGCCCCCATTGGTCCAACAAGAATCAAATTTCGCACAGAATCAACG
>JAPLSD010000196.1 GCA_026398835.1 Pseudomonas sp. | reverse complement strand
GGCCGATTCTGTTGAAAAAGTCGGATTTTCAGATCACCTGAACTCAGGCACGGCCACCACCGGAGAACCTACTCACCACATTGAGTGGTTTCTCGGCCCTTCGTTGACCTTTGTTGCTTTGTTATTGGGTTAATTTGAGGTTTTTGGCTTAGTGCAGGCGCACCTATCCTGGGGCAGGCGGCCCTTGAGATGTAAGTTTGGCCAGTCGACGCAAGTTCTGTACCGCAGCCGCCAGCGTGAACTCATCGGTCGCGCCACTCATGCCACGTAGTCGCAAGCGATCCAGTTTCAGGATGCGCTTGAGGTGGGCGAACAACATTTCGACCTTCTTACGTTCGTGGCGAGAGCGCACGTACTCCGGCGTCGCTGCGATGCGTCGAGCCACATCACGAGCGGCTTCATGGACGCTGCGGACGATCTTGCGAATCGAAGTGTTCGGGCAGCACTTGGCTTTCATCGGACATGTCGCGCAGTCGGTCTGTCTGGATCGGAAGATGATGGTGTTGGCTTTTGTGACGTGCGAACGCTCGTTCTTGAAGGCTCGCCATTCGCTGCGTAATACGTTGCCGGCTGGGCAGCGGTATTCCTCGGCCTCTTCATTCCAGTGGAAATCGTTACTCGAAAAGCTGTCGTTCTTGCGCTCGGTTTTGTCCCACACCGGCACATGCGGCTCGATGTCTTTTTCCTCCACCATCCAGGCCAGCATCGGCGCGGTACCGTAAGCGGTGTCGCCAATGAGGCGTTCCGGCTTGATGTCGAACTGCGCTTCGACCCGATCGATCATCGTCTTGGTGCTCTCGA
The DNA here is from genome assembly GCA_026398835.1 of Pseudomonas sp. Classification (GTDB taxonomy): domain Bacteria; phylum Pseudomonadota; class Gammaproteobacteria; order Pseudomonadales; family Pseudomonadaceae; genus Aquipseudomonas. The sequence goes on along the minus strand of JAPLSD010000196.1, from coordinate 816 downwards.
CTTCTGCGGTTCGATGAGCCGGTGTGGGTTCCACATCCATGATCACGCCGTGCTCGGTATCGATCAGATAATTCGTGGAGTAAGCGTAGAACGCTGGGCCACCTGGAGCTGCGGTCCAGCGGGCTTGAGGATCAGTCAGCGATAGGCGCTTCGGTAGCGTTTCGGCCAGAGCCTCTTCATCGAGTGCCTCAAGGTACTCACGCACGGCGCGGGTGCTCAGGGCCGGATCGCTCCAGTTGACCTGTTCATCACCCGGTACACCGCGCTGCCGGCTGGCATCCGCTTTGATGATGCTGGCGTCCACGGCAAAGCCTTCACCTTTGACCAAGCCTGCGTCCATGCAACGACGCAGCACTTCATTGAACAGCCAGCGAAAGAGATCGCTGTCCCGAAAACGGCCGTGTCTATTTTTGGAAAAGGTCGAGTGATTGGGGACTTCATCTTCAAGACTCAACCGGCAGAACCAGCGATACGCCAGGTTCAAATGGGTCTCTTCGCACAGCCGCCGCTCGGAGCGAATACCGTAGCAATAGCCCACGATCAGCATGCGGATCATCAGCTCAGGGTCAATCGACGGACGCCCAATTGGGCTGTAAAAATCGGCGAGGTAATGGCGCAAGTCGCTCAGATCGAGACACCGATCAATGCTGCGCAGAAGGTGATTGGCTGGGATGTGATCTTCAAGGTTGAACGAGTAAAACAGTCGTTCCTGCCCACTCGATAACTGTCCCATCATGCTGCGTGCTTCCCTGCTGGCCAATGTAGAGATTTTGCCGCAGGCCAGACAGGGGAGCTACTTTTTCAACAGAATCGGCC
>JAPLSD010000478.1 GCA_026398835.1 Pseudomonas sp. | reverse complement strand
GGCCCGGCAAACCGCCAGCACTCAACTGCAATCCCAGCGCCTGACCCTGCAACGACTGGCCTGCGATGCGGACATGGTGCTGGACCTGCATTGCGATTTCGAAGCCGTCACGCACCTGTACACCACACCTGAAGCCTGGCCGCAGGTCGAACCTTTGGCGCGCTATATCGGTGCCGAGGCCAGCCTGCTCGCCACCGATTCGGGGGGGCAGTCCTTCGATGAATGCTTCACCCTGCTCTGGTGGCAGTTGCGAGAGCGCTTTGGTGAGCATTTCGAGATTCCGCTGGGCAGTTTTTCGGTCACTGTCGAGCTGCGTGGTCAGGGTGACGTCAATCACGGGCTGGCGAGCCTGGATTGCCAGGCACTGATCGACTATCTGACACATTTCGGCGCCATTGCTGGCGAACCAACGCCCCTGCCGGAGCTGCCCTACCCGGCCACCCCGCTGGCAGGCGTCGAGCCGGTAGCAACGCCCGTCGGCGGCCTGCTGGTATTTGTCGCGCTACCAGGTGAATACCTTGAGGCGGGACAAGTGGTCGCCGAGGTCATCGATCCGATCAACGACCGCGTCACACCCATTCATTGCAATAACGCCGGGTTGCTTTACGCCCGCTCGTTGCGGCGCATGGCCACCGCCGGCATGGTGATCGCCCATGTCGCAGGCTTAGAAGCCTATCGCAGCGGCTACCTACTTTCGCCTTAAGGATGCATGCCACATGTACAAACTGACCGTTGAAGGCCTGCATAAATGCTATGGCGACAATGAAGTGCTCAAAGGCGTTTCGCTCAAGGCCAAGACCGGTGACGTGATCAGCCTGATTGGCGCCAGTGGCTCGGGAAAAAGTACCTTTTTGCGCTGCATCAACTTTCTCGAACAACCCAATGAATGCACTATGAGCCTGGACGACCAGCCGATCCGTATGATCAAGGACCGGCATGGTATACACGTGGCCGATGAAGCCGAACTTCAACGGATCCGCACGCGCCTGGCGATGGTGTTCCAGCACTTCAACCTGTGGAGCCACATGACGGTGTTGGAAAACATCACCATGGCCCCGCGTCGGGTGCTGGGTGTCAGCAAGAAAGACGCCGAAGACCGCGCCCGCCGTTATCTGGACAAAGTCGGCCTGGCTGCCCGCGTCGCCGATCAATACCCGGCATTCCTCTCTGGCGGTCAGCAGCAGCGCGTGGCCATCGCCCGGGCATTGGCGATGGAACCGGAAGTCATGCTGTTCGACGAACCGACCTCGGCCCTCGACCCGGAACTGGTGGGCGAAGTGCTCAAAGTCATCCAGGGCCTGGCCGAAGAAGGTCGCACGATGATCATGGTCACCCACGAAATGAGCTTCGCTCGCAAAGTGTCCACCCAGGTGCTGTTTCTGCACCAAGGGCTGGTAGAGGAAGAAGGCACGCCGGAGGACGTGCTGGGCAATCCGAAAAGCGAGCGATTGAAGCAGTTCCTGAGCGGAAACCTGAAATAACCCTGCTCCTACAAAGTCTTCTGGCGAGAGGAAATCAGACGACAGGTGCGGGAGGCGGTTCATCCGGCAGGGTTGGCTCACCGGGTTCGGTAGGCTGTTCGTTCGGGGTATCCGGATCAGGTTGACCCGGAATGCCGCCCGCCATGTTGACCGACGGATGCGCCAGCAGTGACCAGGCAAGCATGCCGACCTGATTGGGCTCAAGCCTCGCCAGTTCAGCACTTATTCGCGGATCGAGTTTCATAGGGCACTCCTGAGCGATGGCCCGACTCGCGTTGCGCGAATCGGAGCAGGTACTCTCAATAGAGTACCTGCTTGTTCAAGAATTCCAACTGTTTGTCAGATGCCTGAATCAGGTACGCGGCAGGGTGACGCCGAGCTGGCCCTGGTACTTGCCGCCACGGTCTTTATAAGAGACTTCACACTCTTCGTCGGATTCAAAGAAGAGCATCTGTGCCACACCTTCATTGGCATAGATCTTCGCCGGCAGCGTTGTCGTGTTGGAAAACTCCAGGGTCACATGGCCTTCCCACTCAGGCTCAAGCGGGGTGACGTTGACGATGATGCCGCAACGGGCATAAGTGCTTTTACCCAGGCAGATGGTCAGTACGTTGCGCGGAATACGGAAAAATTCCACGGTTCGGGCCAGGGCGAAGGAGTTCGGCGGGATGATGCACACGTCGCTTTTGACGTCGACGAAACTTTTCTCATCGAAGTTTTTCGGATCGACGGTCGCCGAGTTGATATTGGTGAACACTTTGAACTCATCCGCGCAACGCACGTCGTAGCCGTAGCTCGATACGCCGAAGGAAATCACCCGGTCAGCGCCTTCGCCGCGCACCTGACGCTCTACAAACGGCTCGATCATGCCGTGCTCTTGCGCCATGCGGCGAATCCACTTGTCCGATTTGATGCTCATGGCGGGTGTCCTGAATAGCGAGGTGGAAAAATTCTGTCCGGCATCTTACCGGGGCCCGCCGCCGGGTTCAAAGTCTGGGGCGTTTTTCTCGCCGATCCCCGCAATAGTTAGGCCCGGAGCCTGATGTGTTGCACCGTCAGTCATGAAAATAAAGAAACCTTCGCAAAGACCATTGGCACGTTCCGGAAAAAGGGTTAAGGTGGCGCCACTGTGCTGCTTGTGTCACTGAGAATCTCTACACGATATGTTGAATTTCGATCCAACCATCTCCAAGAATTTTTCCTGCTCTTTGCACTCAGTCTCGGCCAGGGCTTTTCCTGAGTCGCAGTTAACTTTGTCCAAGGAGATACACCATGTCTAATCGCCAAACTGGTACCGTTAAGTGGTTCAACGATGAAAAAGGCTTCGGCTTCATCACTCCACAATCCGGTGACGACCTGTTCGTTCACTTCAAAGCTATCCAATCTGACGGCTTCAAAAGCCTGAAAGAAGGCCAACAGGTCTCTTTCGTCGCTACCCGCGGCCAGAAAGGCATGCAAGCTGAAGAAGTTCAAGTTATCTAACTTGTACTGATACAGCAAAAGCCCCGCCCTCAAAAGCGGGGCTTTTTTGTG
>JAPLSD010000832.1 GCA_026398835.1 Pseudomonas sp. | reverse complement strand
GTCGCCGACCCGCATGGACTTGCTGCGGGTGTTGCCGCCCCATGATCAGGGTGTATCTGCCAGCCACGCTTACCTCAATCGCAACAAACGCAGCCTGGCGCTGGACCTCAAACAACCCGCGGCGCTGGAGGTGGTCAAGCAACTGGTGCAGGACTACGACATCGTTCTGGAGCAGTTTCGTCCAGGTGTCATGGAGCGTCTGGGGTTGGGTTATGAGGCCTTGAAGGCAATCAACCCAAAGCTGATTTACGTGTCGATCACCGGCTACGGCCAGACCGGTCCGTATAAGGATCGCGCCGGCCATGACATCAACTACCTGGCCCTGGCCGGGCTGGCCAGCTACACCGGGCGCAACGACAGCGGGCCGTTACCACTGGGGATTCAGGCTGCGGACATTGCCGGTGGGTCGCTGCACGGAGTGATTGGCCTGTTGGCGGCCGTGATTGCCCGCCAGCACAGCGGGCAAGGGCAATACCTGGACGTGAGCATGACCGACTGTGTCTTCAGTTTGAATGCCATGGCCGGTGCCGGTTACCTGGCCTGCGGTGTCGAGCCCGATCGGGAAAACCAGATGCTCAACGGCGGCAGTTTTTACGACTACTACCGTACTCGTGATGGCCGCTGGTTGTCGGTGGGCAGCCTTGAACCGGCGTTCATGCAGCAGCTTTGCACGGCGTTGGGTCGCCCTGAGCTTGCAGCACAAGGTTTGTCACCCAAGCCTGAACAGCAGCGGGCGCTCAAACTGGAGTTGCAGATCGAGTTCGAGAGGCATGGCTTTGCCGAACTGTGCAAGCTGTTCGCCAGCGTCGATGCCTGCGTCGAGCCGGTGCTCAGCCTCGCCGAAGCCATCGAACATCCACAGTTGAAAGCGCGAGAACTGGTCAGCCAGGTGCCTCGGGCCGATGGCAGTACGCAATCGCAGATGGCTTGCCCGTTGAAATTTTCCGGCGGATTGCCTGAGCCCCGGCATATTGGCGCGGCGCTGGGCGCGCATACCGATGAGGTGTTGAGAGAGTTGGGGTATAGCGCGCAGCGGATTGAAGAGCTGCGCAGTGCCAAGGTGTTTGGTTAGCGCCTTCAAGATCATCGCTTGCCCGCGATGAGGCCAGAGGGGCTACTAGAGATGTTGGTCAGAAATCGACAACCTCACTCCACCCGCATCTCCCCACTGAACACCAGCGTATGCCGGCACCTGCGGCACAGATAACGCCGTCCCTGTTTGACCAGTCCATGACGCTGGGCCGAAAACGGGAAGTCGCTGTCAGCACAAGGGCAGCGGTAGATGTAACGGGTGACGTTGCGGCGTTTGATCGCGTAGGTGTGACAGCGGTTGGGCGGCAGCTCGTACACCCCGCGCATGATCAATTGCCACTCTTCGCCATGGGGTTGGATGCGCTCGCCGAACAGTTGGTGGGCGATCAGGTGCGCGACTTCGTGGGGCACGGTCTGTTTGAGAAAGTCTTCGCTGTTTTCCCGGTACAACTGCGGATTGAAACGCAACAGATTTTCGTGCAAATGCGCGACGCCAGCTTTTTGGCCGCGCAACTTGAAGCTGACTATGGGGCGTTTGAATGTTCGTTTGAAAAAGGATTCGGCTTGTTGGAAACAGTCTTCGACGCGGGTATTGAGTTGCTCGGGCATGCTGTACGGATCTCCAGAGGTGTCGAGTATGCCGCAATCTTCGCGAATTCCGAATCTGTCAGGCGCCGAATGGTCACCCACCCATTAGAAGGCCGCCTTGCGGCGGCCTGTGTTGGCAGATTTTTGTTTGTTATATAGATGGCGTCAGTTGCCCCTGTTTAGTTGGTATAGACGGGGCCGACGCCCAGGCCCCAGACGATTACAGTGAAGGCCATGATCGCGACCAGCACGACCAGCCCAACGGCCAGCACCGAACTCGAGAACAGAAAACCCTCATCCGATGGAATGTTCATGAAGGTCGGCAAGCCCACATACAGCAGGTACACCGTGTAGCAGATGGCTGCAGTCCCGACGATCATCCCCAACCACATGTGTGGATACAGCGCCGCCAGACCTCCGACAAATAGCGGCGTAGCAGTGTAGGTAGCAAATGCGACGCAACGAGCCAGACTTGGGCTGGCATCATACGTACGCGCCATCCAGTGAACGAAGGCGCCCATCACGGCTACGCCACCGAGCATGGCCAGATAGGACATGATCGTCATCCACAGTGCACTTTCCTGAGTGAGCATGACTGGAGCGCGGCTGCCGATGACCCAGCCGACCTTAGTGGTACCGAAAAAGGCTGAAATCGCTGGAATCGCCGCGAGAATCAGCGTGTGGGTGAGGTACATGTGGCTGATGCTTTCCTCTTCGTCGCCACGGATCTCTCGCCATTCTTGATCAGGGTGGGTGAAGAGCCCCACTACGTGATGGATCATGCCAGTCACTCCTTTTGTTTTTACCATCGCCCCCCAGCGGAGCGCCTACGGGCCAAGCGGCCTGAGTAAGTAGAGGTCTCTGGATGTGTACGACCTTATGTCGCAGTATAGAAAGGAGTTGCTTGCAAAGGTGTGACCCTTTAGAGCAAATCGCGCTGTAAACGCGAGGGTTAATCGCTGCATCTTCTGGAATCACGCAAATCCTGTGTATGCGCCAGCCTCGCGGGGTTTACGCATGGGCAGCCTCTTCGCCCACGCAGAGTTTTTGCGTAAAATGCCGGCTTTTCGTCACACATCTTCGCGGATTTCAAGCGCCATGGGCACTCTTACGGTCAACCAGAACAAACTGCAGAAACGCCTTCGTCGGCAGGCCGGTGAAGCGGTCGCCGATTTCAACATGATCGAAGAGGGCGATAAGGTCATGGTGTGCCTGTCCGGTGGCAAGGACAGTTACACCATGCTCGATGTACTGATGCATCTGCAGAAGGTTGCACCGATCAAGTTCGACATCGTCGCGGTGAACATGGACCAGAAGCAGCCGGGTTTTCCCGAACATGTGCTGCCGGCCTATTTGAAAGCGTTGGGTGTGGAATACCACATCGTCGAAAAAGACACGTATTCGGTGGTCAAGGAACTGATTCCTGAAGGCAAGACCACCTGCTCGTTATGCTCGCGTCTGCGCCGCGGCACCTTGTACACCTTCGCCGACGAAATCGGCGCGACCAAAATGGCCCTCGGTCATCACCGCGATGACATCGTCGAGACCTTTTTCCTCAACATGTTCTACAACGGCTCGCTCAAGGCCATGCCGCCCAAGCTGCGCGCCGATGATGGACGCAACGTGGTGATCCGGCCGCTGGCGTACTGCAACGAGAAAGACATCCAGGCTTATTCCGACTTCAAGCAATTCCCGATCATCCCGTGCAATCTCTGTGGCTCTCAGGAAAACCTGCAACGTCAGGTGGTCAAGGAAATGCTCCAGGAATGGGACCGCAAGACCCCTGGGCGGACCGAAAGCATCTTCCGCAGCTTGCAGAACGTTATCCCCTCGCAACTGGCGGATCGCAACCTGTTCGACTTTACACACCTGCGGATCGACGAAACCGCAGCTTCGCGGTTCGTCAATGTGCTGAACCTCTAATAGATCGAGAGGCCTGCCAGGCCTCTCGATCTATCACTCAAGGCGTCGTTACCTTGGGGATGAACGCAACGCTGCCATAGTCACGAGAGTGGAACATCCGCTCACCATTGTTAGGCTGGGTGGTGATCACCTGGTGGTCGGCGGCGAGGTAGTTCAGCGGCAACTGATCAGCCTTTTGATATTGCGCGACGATGATAGTGCGCTGCGGGTCCCAGTGCTGGCCGCTGGTTTTTTCCAGCCATGCCAGAAGCGTTGCACTGTCGCCTTCGCGTGGAAAGTCCTGGGTCTCTTGTACGTAGTAGAACGGTGCGCCCTGATTCTGCAGGTACATCGGCAGTTTGTTATCGACCTCAACCATCACGATGCGCCACTGATTCCACGGCGCGCTCTTGCTGGCCTCGGCACGCACCTGAGCGCTGAACGGGACGACCCCGCCACCGAGGTTGGTCCAGGGATAGATGATGCCCAGCACCACGATCAGCAGCGCTGCCGCCGCACCGAAGCCTTTCTTCCAGCCTGGACCGCTGACCTTGCCCGCAGCGCGTTTTTCGTCAATACGGCGCACGACCCACCAGGCGGCTAACAGTTGGGCGAAGGGCACCAGTGGCAACACATAGTAACTACGCCGACTGCCGCTGGCGGTGAAGAACAGGAACAGCAGGCCCAGGCTCCAGATCAGCCAGCGAGTGTTGGGTTCGGTTTGCCGCCAATTGCGTAGCGCCAGCCACAACCCGAGTATCCAGAACGGCGCCCAGGGCAAGGTATAGACCGGGAGGTAGATCAGGTAGGTGTAGATGGGGCCGAATTGGTCGAACGGCTGGAAGAAGCGCACCACATTTTCCCGGAACACTTGGCCGAGCCCGCTCTGGCCGTAAGTGGGGGCACCATAGAAGTGTGAAAGGACGAACGGCACCATGTAAAACAGACCGGCGATCAGCAGGGCCATGCACAATCGCGGGTTGAGGTGGCGCTTCCAGCGATTCTCGCTGAGCACGTGCGGCAACAGCACCAACCCCGGCAAGATGAAGCCGATCAGCCCCTTGAGTAGCGAGGTCGCAGCCAGCAACAGGAAGAACACCGTGTAGCGGCCCAGTCGGGTGTCATCCGGGCCGCGCCAGTACCACCAGACGGCCGCCAGTACACCGCAGACGGTCAGGATGTCGGCGGTAGCGACCCGTGCCCAGAAGATGAAATAGAAGGTTGTCGCCAGCATCCACCCGGCGATCAGGCCGGTACCTTTGCGAAACAGTTGCTCGCCGATCAAATAGATCAGCCAGATACTCAGCCAGGCGGCGATGACCGAAGTCAGGCGTAGCGACCAATTATCCAGCCCGCCCATCAGCCAGGCAGTGGCGGTTATCAGCCAGTAGGAAGGCAATGGTTTGTCGTAATACGGCAGGCCTTTGAGGTAGGGGTCGAAGTAATCCCCCGACTGCAGCATTTGCAATGCGATGTTTGCCCATCGGGTCTCTGCCCCCCAGAGCTCCCTGGTTCCCAAGCCCAGCAGCAGGATTAATGCTGATACCCAGAGCAAAAGCACCAGCGCTTTATTTTCACTATTCCAGAGCTTCAATTCAGTCATTCCATGAGCGACAAATGGATCGTTGAGGGTAGAGGCGCCCAGTCGGGCGCCATGGACGATAGGCCGTCGATGCAAATCAGCGGTTCGTCCGATATTCCTCAGGAAATGGCGAAAACAATGACATCAGGATTTACACAAAGTCATGGCTGACTCTTCGGGAAAATCAGGATTGCAATTTCGCCTTGCTGGTAACGCTTGCCATCCACGGGCAGCAGTTCGACCTCCTGCATTTCCAGCACGTTTTTGACTCGCATGACCACCCCGACCGAGCCCT
>JAPLSD010000770.1 GCA_026398835.1 Pseudomonas sp. | reverse complement strand
GTGGGGCGCGGTTGAGCGTTGAACGCGACCGAAGTGCCCTCGCTGGCGTGGGCGCTGGTGACATAGCCGAGTTCCACCAGTTGATGATGGATCTTGCCGGGATAACGATCTGTGATCAGCAGATGGCCCTTCTTTGGGCGAATTGGCAGTTCCGGACAGAGGTCGGTGGCCTGAATCCCGTTGGCCAACACCACCGCTTCGGCGCGCAGGCGTTCGCCTGTGGTCAAACGCAGCTGATTACCACAGACCTCGGCAACTTCTGCAGTGCGACGTGTGATCCGGTTTGCTCCTTGAGCCAGCAACCATTGCGCCGCATTCGGAGCATAGAGAATGCTGTCACCGCTGACTTTCAGCGCACCGCTCAAACCCGGGCGCAACATCGGCTCGGCGTTGTACAGCGCTCGGCTGTCGAGCATCTGGCAGGCGATACCTTGAGCGCTGAGGGTCTGATGCTTGATCTCGGCGGCAGCCAATTCCTGCTCATTGGCCGCCAGCCACAGCGTGCCGCAATTGCTGTAGGCACAACCAGCGTCCAGCCGTGGTGCCCATTGGCGCCACAGTTCAATGGAATAGCGGCTCAGGGCCAATTCCGCCGGGTTGTCATCCATCGCCACCAAATGGCCCATGCCGACCGCCGTGGCGCCGCCGCGTTGGCTGTCGAGCACCAGCACGTCGAGGCCGCGTCGGGCCAGTTCATGGGCGCAGGCACTGCCGACAATACCGGCGCCGATGACGATGACGTCGGCATTCATGGGCGAATGCCCCAGGCGAACGGGTCGTCCTCTTCCAGCAACAAGTGGTTCTCGCCGCTCATGTAAGCACGGCCGCGGATGGTCGGGATGATCCGCTGCTTATCGAGGCGTTCGTAGCTGGCTTCGAACTGACTGCCAATGACGCTGGCCTGACGCCAGACCTCGCCCGGCTGTAATTTGCCGTCCGCCGCCAGGCAGGCCAGTTTGGCGCTGGTGCCGGTGCCGCAGGGTGAGCGGTCGTAGGCTTTGCCGGGGCACAGGACAAAGTTGCGGCTATCGGCCTGCGGGTCGTCGGCGAACAGCTCAATGTGATCGATCTCGCCACCGTCCTCGCCACGAATACCCTGGTTTTCCAGCGCTTCGCGAACCGCCCAGGTGTAGGCGGTGAGGGCGTCGAGATTGTCACTGGCGATGCGTTGGCCGTGCTCGGCGATCAGGAAGAACCAGTTGCCGCCCCAGGCGATGTCGCCGCTGACCGTGCCATAGCCCGGCAGGTTTAGCTGCACGGCTTTGCGATAACGCCAGGCCGGAACATTGCGCACGCTGACCGAGCGGTCCTCGTGCAGGGTCGCCTCGACCGTGCCGACCGGGGTTTCGATCCGGTGCACACCGGGCTCAATGCGTTTGAGATACACCAGTGATGCCACCAGACCGATGGTACCGTGGCCGCACATGCCGAGGTAGCCGCTGTTGTTGAAAAAGATCACCCCGGCGCAGGCGCTAGGGTCCTGGGGTTCGCAGAGCAGGGCGCCGACCAGCACGTCGCTGCCGCGCGGTTCCAGCACCGTGGCGGCGCGCCAGTTATCGTACTGCTCGGCCAGACGCTGCTTGCGTTCAGCCATGGAGCCGTTGCCGAGTTCCGGGAAGCCGGCGATCACCAGACGGGTCGGTTCACCGCCGGTGTGGGAGTCAAGGACATGGATGCGTTTCACGAGAGGCGCCACCTTGCACAGGAAATGTCTGTGCAAGACTGGCCTTTCAGGACGACTTACGGCTTGAGGGATTTAGTCGCTGGCGATGACGAAATCAGCACAGTGAGTCAGGTCCGCGCGGGTGCATTCGGCAGATGTTCATAGAGCGTGCGGCAGACGCCAATGATGTGCTGCTCGATCAGTTCGGCAGCCTTGTCGGCATCGCCGGCGCGACACGCGGCGAG
>JAPLSD010000845.1 GCA_026398835.1 Pseudomonas sp. | reverse complement strand
TGCGGCGTTTATCTTCGCAGGTCCCGAAGGGGTGGATATCCATGACTGGCCGATGCTGGTCAGTCTCGACGAGTCGTTCTACATGAAACCGGATGCCGGGATGTTCCTCGGCTCCCCGGCCAACGCCGACCCGGTCGAACCCCACGACGTGCAGCCCGAAGAGCTGGACATCGCCATGGGCATTTACCAGATCGAAGAAGCCACCACGCTGACCATTCGCCGTCCGACCCGAACCTGGGCCGGGCTGCGAAGCTTTGTCAGCGACGGCGATCTTCTGTGCGGTTTCGATCTGCATGTACCAGGCCTGTTCTGGGTCGCGGCCCAGGGCGGTTACGGCATCCAGACCTCGCCCGCCATGGGTCAGGCCAGCGCGGCTCTGGTACGCGGCGAAACCTTGCCTGAGCAACTGACACGCTTTGGTCTGAGCGCCGAAATGCTCTCCCCGGCGCGCTTGGGCTAAAGCGCCCCGAGGTGACGCCCCGCCTCGATTGCGGCAAACTCGCAGCGCCCTTTTCGATAGGGCGCTGACGCTGCCTGGAGCAACACCCTATGACACCACCTCGACAAGATCCCGCCCTGGATAACTTCCGGGCGATTGCCGACGCCATTGCCACGTTGCTTTACCCCCACGCCGAGGTGGTGCTGCACGATTTGCGCACGCAAAAGATCGACTACATCGCCAACAACCTGTCCAAGCGCGAAATCGGCGACGATGCCGCGCTGGAAGACATGCTCAGCGAAGAGGTCAGCGAACGGAATATTGGTCCCTACGAAAAGCTCAACTGGGACGGTCAGAAAATCCGCAGTTTGAGCAGCGTGCTGCGCGACAGCAACGGCCAGCCACTGGCTGTGCTGTGCATCAACCTGAATATTTCTCTGTTCGAAAATGCCAAAGCGGCGCTGGATTTGTTCCTGTCGCCGAGCAAGCTGATTGCCCAACCAGACTCACTGTTCCGTGACGACTGGCAGGAGCGAATCAATACCTTCCTGCACGCGTGGCTGCGCGAGCGCCAGTTGAGCCTCAACCTGCTGACTCGCGAGCATAAACGCGAGCTGGTGCTGGCCCTGCACGCTGAAGGCGCCTTCAAGGGCAAAAGCGCCTCCAACTATGTGGCGAATGTACTGAATATGGGGCGGGCGACGGTGTACAAGCATTTGAAGGAATTAAAGGGCTGATCGGTGGCGGCTTGGCCGCCTATCGCGAGCAATCGAGCGTCGACCGGCTGCTCCTACATAGGGATAGATGATCCTGTAGGAGCGAGCTTGCTCGCGATGGCGCCATCAAAGATGACGCAACCCTAACTTCCGCCATCAATCCCCGTAAATATCCGACTTGAAGTACTTGGACTCAATCTTCTGATATTCGCCATTGGCGCGAATGTCGTCGATGGCCTTGTTCAGCTGGCTCACCAGTTCGGTATTGCCCTTGCGCACAGCAATCCCGGCGCCCTCGCCCACGTATTTCGGGTCTTTGAGTTCCGGGCCGACAAAGGCATAACCGGCGCCACGAGGCATCGACAGGAAGTCGTCCAACGGAATGGTGTCGGCAAAGATGCTGTCCAGACGCCCGGCCGCCAGGTCCATGTAGATCTCTTCGTTGTTGCTGTAGCGCACCACCTTGATGCCTTTGGGCTCGAAGACCTCTGTGGCGTAACGGTCAGTGGTAGTGGAGCGCTGCACACCGATGGTCTTGCCCTTGAGGCTGGCGTACTGGTCATCGACCACGGCGCCTTTCTTCATCACCAGACGCGACGAAGTGAAGTAGTACTTGTGAGTAAAGTCGACCGAGTTTTTACGCTCTGCAGTGATGGTCATCGAAGACAGCGCGGCATCAATTTTCTTCACCTTCAGGGACGGAATCAGGCCGTCGAACTCGCCCTCGATCCACTCGCACTTGACCTGCATCTGCGCACACAGCGCATTGCCGATGTCGTAATCGAAGCCGCTGATTTTTCCTTCTTCCGTCTTGAACGCAAACGGCGGATACGCTGCTTCAATACCAATACGCAGGGTTTTCTCGGCGGCGAACAGACTGCTGCACGCTAACAGACTGAGGGCCAGACCACCGATGAGGGTGAATTTCTTCATGTTCGTTCTCTCGCGGGTTGTTGTTGGTTTTGCAAGACAGAAGGAAAAGTGAAACGCTTTTTTTGTACTTATAATTCCATACTGGACTTTTATGTATTTCCCGTCAATCGACTGTCCACACTTTGTCCTTCCTTTGGTCGCGAGGATGAATTGGGGTGAAGAATGGAAATGATTGATCGTTCCCACGCTCTGCGTGGGAATGCATCCTGTGACGCTCCGCGTCACGCTTAAAAGCGGACGCAGAGCGTCCGGGGCGGCATTCCCACGCGGGAGCGTGGGAACGATCATAGTCAGGTGTCTATTTGTTCCAGCGCTCTACCGCCGCATGGTCGCTGTCCTTCCCTTCCACCCACCGAGGCCCATCGCTGGTGTTTTCTTTCTTCCAGAACGGCGCGCGGGTTTTCAGGTAGTCCATGACAAAGGCGCAGGCGTCGAACGCCGCCTGGCGGTGGGCGCTGGCAGCGCCGACGAAAACAATCGGCTCGCCCGGTTCCAAAGCGCCGATCCGGTGCAGCACTTCAAGCTTGAGCAGCGGCCAGCGCTGCTCGGCTTCGATCGCGATCTTGCCGAGGGCCTTTTCGGTCATGCCGGGATAGTGCTCTAGAAACATTCCGGCAACGTCGAGCCCATCGTTGAAGTCACGCACGTAGCCGACAAAACTCACCACCGCACCGACGCCGACATTGGCCGCGTGCATCGCGTTGACTTCGCAGCCTGGGTCGAACGCCGTGGATTGCACGCGAATCGCCATGTTCAGCCTCCGGTCACGGTGGGGAAGAACGCCACTTCATCGCCGTCGGTCAGTGGCTCGTCGAGCTGGCACAGGTCTTCATTACGGGCGCACATCAGATTCTGTTCACTCAATACCTCGGCACCGTCGCGCTGCGCGAGAAGCACACGCACATCATCGACCGAGGCGAAATCGCCTTCGACGCTCAGCGAATCCACACCCAGCGCCTCACGGTAGCGGGCAAAAAACTTCACCGTCACTTTCATTATTCGGACACCTGATAGTGGCCGCTCTTGCCGCCCAGTTTCTCCAGCAAGCGCACATTTTCGATGGTCATGCCACGGTCCACGGCCTTGCACATGTCGTAGATAGTCAGCGCCGCGATGCTGGCGGCGGTCAGCGCTTCCATCTCGACACCGGTCTGCCCGGCCAGCTTGCAGCGGGCGACGATGCGCACCGCGTCCTCGCCTTCGGCGCTGAGCTCGACCTTGACGCTGGTGAGCATCAGCGGATGGCACAACGGGATCAAATCAGAGGTTTTCTTCGCCGCCTGAATCCCGGCGATCCGCGCCACGGCGAACACATCACCCTTGGGGTGACCGCCGCTGACAATCATCTGCAGGGTTTCGGGGAGCATGCGCACAAGCGCTTCGGCCACGGCTTCACGTGACGTCACGGCTTTTTCGGTGACGTCGACCATATTGGCACGACCTTGGGAATCGAGATGAGTCAGCACAGGGTTACTCCTGATCAGGAGCGTCGATTGTAAACCTGCGGGTCAATTTTTCGCACGCACCCAGATCAAGAAAAGACCGGACGGTGATAAACCGTCCGGTGCGTGGGGTTACAGATGAGATTCGGCGTATTCGGCCAGAATCGAACGTGGCACCCCTTGCAGGGTGATGTGCACACCGTTGGGGAAGTCCTTGAAGCGTTCGGTCAGGTAGGTCAGCCCGGAACTGGTCGCGGACAGGTAAGGGGTGTCGATCTGCGCCAGGTTGCCCAGGCACACCACTTTGGAACCGGCACCGGCACGGGTGATGATGGTTTTCATCTGGTGCGGGGTGAGGTTCTGGCATTCATCGATCAGGATCAGGCTCTGCTGGAAGCTGCGGCCTCGAATGTAATTGAGGGATTTGAACTGCAACGGCACTTTGCTGAGGATGTAATCCACGCTGCCATGGGTGCTCTCGTCATCCATGTGCAAGGCTTCGAGGTTGTCGGTGATGGCGCCCAGCCAAGGCTCCATTTTTTCCGCTTCGGTACCCGGCAGGAAGCCGATTTCCTGGTCCAGCCCCTGCACGCTACGGGTGGCGATGATGCGCCGGTAGCGCTTGCTGACCATGGTCTGCTCGATGGCGGCGGCCAAAGCCAGGATGGTTTTCCCGGAACCGGCAGCACCCGACAGATTGACCAGGTGGATGTCCGGATCGAGCAAGGCGAACAGCGCCAGGCTTTGATAGACGTCACGCGGTTTCAGACCCCAGGCTTCCTGGTGCATCAGCGGTTCCTGATGCAGGTCCAGAATCAGCAGCACATCCGCCCTGATCTCTTTGATCCAACCGACAAACCCCTGCTCGTCGATGATGAACTCGTTGATATGCACGGCAGGCAGGTTGTCGATGAGCTGGACCTGATGCCAGGTGCGACCGTGATCCTGACGGGTCTCGACCTTGCTGACACGGTCCCAGAACGAACCCGTCATGTTGTGATAACCACGGGACAGCAATGACACGTCGTCGACCAGTTGGTCGGTACTGTAATCCTCGGCGGCGATCCCACAGGCTCGCGCTTTGAGGCGCATGTTGATGTCTTTGGTCACCAGTACCAGACGCAGGTCCTTGTCGCGTGCGTGCAGGTCGATCAATTGGTTGATGATGATGTTGTCGTTCAGATTCTCGGGCAACAGGCTGTTGGGCTCTTTGCGCTTGCTCATCAGAATCGACAGCAAGCCTTTTGGCCCACTCTTGCCACGCTGGATCGGTACACCCAGTTCAACGTCTTCCGGTGTTGCATCGCCCAGGGTCTTGTCGATCAGTCGGATCGCCTGCCGACATTCAGCCGCGACGCTGTGAGCCCCGCTCTTGAGCTTGTCGAGCTCCTCAAGGACGATCATCGGGATGGCAACGTGGTGTTCTTCGAAGTTCAGAAGTGCGTTTGGATCGTGAATCAATACGTTGGTATCGAGTACATAAAGGATTGGCTGGTTGGAAGAAGGGCTACGTCCGTGATCATCCATACTCGGTCACCTTTGTGGGAGCCAGTCGACGCAATACCGTTACAGTGCTGCGCCTCGAAGTGGCCACCGAACTCACCCCGCAGTCCTCAAAACAGCAGGACTCAAGTGAACTGCACACGCTGGGTCTTGGAAGACGCCACCTGTGTTGCAGGTTTCGGCGGTCTGTCTTCGTAATACTCCAAAACCTGTGACAGGAAAAAGCACTTTGACGTTTTTTTGAAGTTTATTTTTCAAAGTGACCAATAACCCTTGGCGGACGGTCACCACCCCGTTAAAGTCGAAAGTCCGCTTGCATCGAAATCTCGCTGAAAATTTCCCCGTTTTACCTTTCCCCCCAATGATTGCTGGCCTTTTACCTTTTCAGCGAAAAGCGTCCTGACAATCCTCCCAGCCGATCCCGCTTTGCACGGTTTGCGTGACCAGCCAGGGCATCGCCGTTTTTACCGCGTCCTGTTTGACGTTGAAGTTGATCACCCCTCGTCGCCACAGCAGCATCAGCGTCAATACCCGCTGACCGCTCTCTTGAGCCTTGAGTTTGCCGCCAGCGTCCTGAGGGTCGATGTCCCACAAGGCGACCTGCAATCCCTGAGCCTTGAAAAACCCTTCGCCGTCAGCGCGACGCTGGCCGTAGGGCGGGCGAAACAGCGGCACGTAGTTTTCCGGCAACTTACCCTTCACCAGATCAATGCTGCGCTCGACCGAGTACTGCCAATCCTGCCAATGACTGTGGGAGCGGTATTCCCAGCCCTGCACGCCGACACACTGCTTTGAATACAAGGCCTGTAAATCAGCCACCGAGTGTTGAGCCAAGCGTGCCTGGATATCGCTGCCCAGCACAAAGAAGGTCCCGTTCATGTTCGACTTGCGCAGGTAATCGGTGAGCCACGCGGTGTTATCCGGCGAGGCTGCGGCGGCGCTGTCGAAGGTCAGCAAAAACAACCGATCATTGAGTTCATCGCCATTGCGCTCGTAGTCGCCGAAACGATCGATTTCGCTGCTGGTTTGTGGAAACAGAGCGGCCTTGCGCAGTTGCTCGTTCAGATAGCGCTCATGGAAGCTGCGGCTCGGCTCCGCCCAGCGCGTGTAGTAGGAATCGGCCGCGACCTGAAATTTTCCGGCCTGCGCGCGCAGACTGTCCATGTCTTCGACCAGATAACAGAAGGAGGCGTCCTGATCGCAGCTTTGCTGGGCGAAGTTGTAGTTGCTGAGCAAACGCTGCCACATCCGCTGGCGAACGCGATTGATCGACTCCAGATTGATCATCCGCAGCCCCAGTCGCTGCTTTAATGCAGCCTCGTCCAGCGCCTCGCTGGCGAGCAAGGCGCGAGCGAAAGTGAGGATCTCCGCCCGTGACGCCACATCGAACAGGGTCGGGCTGGTCAGCTGCTCAGGCCAGGTGCTGCGGTCCAGTGTGGCGACATCATTAGGCGCGGCGATGGCGCCGAGACTGAACAGCCAGGCCGAGAAAAGAAAAGCGATACGCAATGGGATGTCTCCATAACAAAACCCGCGCGGCACTATAGCTGATCTGGTAAGCGGTTCCCTGTGGGAGCGGGCTTGCCCGCGAAGAACGATGGCGCGTAATGCCTGAGAAAACTGCGGTGTTCGCTTCGCGGGCGAGCCCGCTCCCACAGGACTGCGATCGCCATCGATCCCTCTATAACTTCCATAGCTGGAGTCAACTCAGACAACCCCCTAGAATCCCCCCCACGATTTCAGGAGACGACTTCATGCTGATGGTGATTTCCCCAGCCAAGACCCTCGATTACGAAACCCCGCCGGTGACCCAGCGCTTCACCCAGCCGCAGTACCTCGATCACTCTCAGGAATTGATCCTGCAGTTACGCGAGCTGAGCCCGGCGCAGATCAGTGAGTTGATGCACGTATCCGACAAGATCGGCGGCCTCAACGCCGCACGTTTCGGCAGCTGGACGCCGGCCTTCACCCAGGCCAACGCCAAACAGGCGTTGCTGGCCTTTAAAGGCGACGTTTATACCGGCATGAATGCCGAAACCTTCAGCGAGGCGGATTTCGATTACGCCCAGCAACACTTGCGCCTGCTGTCTGGCCTTTATGGCCTCCTGCGCCCGCTGGACTTGATGCAGCCATATAGGCTGGAGATGGGCACAAAACTGGCCAATGCCCGTGGCAAGGACCTGTACGCCTTCTGGGGCACCCGGATCAGTGAGTGGCTGAACGAAGCCTTGGCTGACCAGGGCGATGATGTGCTGCTCAACCTGGCCTCCAACGAATACTTCTCGGCGGTCAAACGCTCGGCCCTGAATGCGCGGATCATTAATACCGAGTTCAAGGACCTGAAAAACGGTCAGTACAAAATCATCAGCTTCTACGCGAAAAAGGCCCGCGGCATGATGAGCCGCTTCGTTATTTCCGAGCGCATCAACGACCCCGCCGCACTCAAGCAATTTGATGCGCAGGGTTACCGCTTCAGTGTTGAACAGTCCAAACCCGACACCCTGGTTTTTCTGCGCGACCACGCCCCCGAATAAAGCGCTCTTTCGGTGCACGTCAGGAATCAGGCACGTGCGCCGAACGGTGATTTGCCTCAGCATTTCCCGCCCTAAACGTCATTAATTTGGCGTCAAAAATACCAAATATTCTTTTATGACTTTTCTTTCACTCGACATATGTGATTTTTTTCAGTAGTGGCACTTATTTTTTTGTGAGTAGTGGCACATACCCATCTAAACCAATTAACCCCCCGCTTATAAAGGGCCATATGGCAATTGCTATCAATTTGAAAGCAGTGCCATCTTTGGTAATATTTCAAGAAATTTCAATATTCACGAAAAGCCGATTGGAACTATGTTCCCATCCGCCGCTCATACCATCCGTAACGATTATCTTGAGGCGTGTACGAGATAACTTACGCAGGTAATTGGCCATGTAGCGAAGTTGTCATACTTATGCCGACACTGTGGCCTCTGATATTAAATGAATATGAAGGACAGGAGATAACGCACCATAACTATCCCCTGCAAGGCCAAGGCCGCGCCCCTATAACTGCGCTCACCTGAGTGCATAACCACTTGATTTCAATGGCTTTAAGTCAACTATCGAGTGCGAGACAACCTTTGCACGAATGTCTTCCCAGGGAAGACCGGCTGCATATCATGGCAGGTCATTACAATAAGACCATGTTACGCACACCTTGAGTGCATCCTTTAGACACTCGGAACTTAGCATGCCTGCACACGGCATTGTGTGCGTCTGCACCGCACACTTGCGAGCGCACTATGACCGTTGAACATTATTAATTCCGGCCATTTAATGGCGTCATAAATACAGAGGTAAATGAGATGCGCATTAGCATATTTGGTTTGGGTTACGTCGGTGCAGTATGTGCCGGTTGCCTGTCTGCACGGGGCCATGAAGTCGTTGGTGTAGATATCTCCAAAGACAAGATCGACCTGATCAATGCCGGCAAATCGCCGATCGTCGAACCGGGCCTGGGCGAGCTGCTGACCCAGGGTATTCAAACCGGTCGTCTGCGGGGCACGACCAATTTCGCCGAAGCCATTCGTGATACCGACCTGTCGATGATCTGCGTCGGTACCCCGAGCAAAAAGAATGGCGATCTGGAACTCAACTACATCGAGTCGGTGTGCCGCGAGATCGGTTTTGTCCTGCGTGACAAGACCACCCGCCACACCATCGTCGTGCGCAGCACCGTGTTGCCAGGCACCGTGAAAAATATCGTGATCCCGATCCTTGAAGACTGTTCAGGCAAGAAAGCCGGCGTCGACTTCGGTGTCGCGGTCAACCCTGAATTCCTGCGTGAAAGCACCGCGATCGCAGACTACGACCTGCCACCGATGACCGTGATCGGCGAGTTCGACAAAGCTTCCGGTGATGTTCTGCAATCGCTGTACGAAGAGCTCGACGCCCCGATCATCCGCAAGGACATCGAAGTCGCCGAGATGATCAAGTACACCTGCAACGTCTGGCATGCGACCAAAGTGACCTTCGCCAACGAGATCGGCAACATCGCCAAAGCGGTCGGCGTCGATGGTCGTGAAGTGATGGAAGTGGTCTGCCAGGACAAGACCCTCAACCTGTCCCAGTACTACATGCGCCCGGGCTTTGCTTTCGGCGGCTCTTGCCTGCCAAAAGACGTCCGCGCCCTGACCTATCGCGCCGGCACCCTGGACGTCGATGCGCCGCTGCTCAACTCACTGATGCGCAGCAACGTGTCTCAAGTGCAGAACGCCTTCGACATCGTCTCCAGCCACGACAAACGCAAAGTCGCCCTGCTGGGCTTGAGCTTCAAGGCCGGCACCGATGACCTGCGCGAAAGCCCGCTGGTAGAGCTGGCGGAAATGCTGATCGGCAAAGGCTACGACCTGAGCATCTACGACAGCAACGTCGAATACGCCCGCGTTCACGGTGCGAACAAGGAC
>JAPLSD010000457.1 GCA_026398835.1 Pseudomonas sp. | reverse complement strand
TTGCGACCGTTTTTCGGCTTTGGTCGCAGGCTGCGCGGTAACAGGTACGGCGCATCACTTTCCAGCATCAAGCGAGCACTGGGTATCTCGCGAACCAGCGGGTGCAGGTGAGTGCCACGGCGCTCGTCGCAGATCCAGCCGGTGATGCCAATATGCAAATCAAGGTCGAGGTAGCTGAACAACGCGCGCTTCTCACCGGTAAAACAATGCACCACGGCGGCCGGCAAACGATCACGGAAGTCGCGCAGGATTTCCAACAGTCGCTGGCTGGCGTCGCGCTCGTGGAGGAACACCGGCAGTTGCAGCTCGACGGCCATCGCCAAATGTTCTTCGAGTACCTTTTCCTGTTGCGGGCGTGGCGAGAAATCGCGATTGAAATCCAGTCCGCATTCACCCACGGCACGCACGCTCGATTCTTTCAGCAGACCGCGCAAACGTTGAGCACTATCAGCATTCCAGTCACTGGCGCTGTGAGGGTGAATACCTGCCGTGGAGAACAGCCGCTGCCCGGTTTCATCCAGTTGTTGGCACAGTTCAAGCGCCTGTTCACTGCCCTCGACGCTGGTGCCGGTGAGGACCAGTTGGCAGACTCCGGCGGCATAGGCGCGGTCGAGTACTGCCTGGTGTTTGTCGGCGAAACTTGGGTTGGTCAGGTTGACGCCGATATCGATGAGTTGCATGGTGCTACCTCAGGCCAAGGCCGGAAAGCATATCAGAGCTGTAGATTTATAAGAAAAACCAAGAACTACAACGAGTTAAAGCTGTCTCTTGATGCCGGAAGAAAGCTTCGGTTGGTAATCCAACAGTCTTTCGCACGTTGCCAGCGCTCTAAGCGCTCTGTTTCTGTCGCCCAACTTTGCGAAATGACTCGTGAAGCTGGACAGTATTCTTCCCGGAGAGCGGATGACGCGACCCTCGGTATTGCTTCTGCTGTGCTTATCATTGCTGCTGCCGATGCCGGCGGTTGCGCGTCTGGCCGGTCCCCCGGTGGCGATTGCGTCGGGCCAGGTTCGCGATCTGGCGCAAATCCGTAGTAGCCGCGTCCTGCGGGTGCTGGTCAACCAGAGTCGCAACAGTTCCGGCGAAGTCCAGGGCCAGCCCATTGGCGTCGAATACCATCGCCTGCGAGCCTTCGAACAATACCTCAACGGTCACGCCCATGACGGTCAGGAAATCACCCTCAAGATCATCCCCAAAGCCAAGGATCAACTGATCGGCGCCCTTCAGCGCGGTGAGGGTGATCTGGTGGCGCCCGGGGAATTACTCGACCCACAGTCCGCTCACGCTATCAGCACCACTGACCCGATTGTCAGTAATGTTCCGTTGCTGTTGGTGGGGATCAAGGGCGAGCGGCGTTTCACCCGTCTTGAACAACTGTCCGGGCGCACGTTGGCGCTGACCACGGGTAGCGCGGCGGGTGATGCGATCAATCAGATCAATCAGAAGCTGGCGTTACACAAGTTGCCGCCGGTCAAGGTCGAGTGGGTCGATCCAAGCCTCGCTGTCGAAGATGTACTGGAAATGGTTCAGGGCGGAATTTTTCATCTGACCATCGTCGAGCAACCGATTGCCGAGCGTTGGGGCAAGATTTTGCCCAAGCTGCGCTTCGATCGACAGGTGACCATCAGCGAGCCGGGTGAAGAGTATTGGTTTGTGCGGCGCGATGCGTCGATGCTGCGCGCGAGTATTGATCGCTTCCTGAAAACCTATAAAACGCCGGCGGATCAGGACGTCGCGTTTCTGCGCATCTACCGACGCTTGGACCAGGTCCACTATCCCTTGGACCGTGCTGACCGTCAGCGTCTGGAAAAGCTGCGCCCGGTCTTGCAAAAGCATGCGAGCGAGCAGGGGATGGACTGGCTGAACCTGGCCGCGCTGGCATTTAAGGAATCAGCACTGCAACCGACTGCGCAGAGCGGCGGCGGCCCCACGGGCTTGATGCAAATTACGCCGGCTGCGGCCCAGCGGGTGGGGGTCAATAATATTCAGTCACTCGACAACAATGTTCAGGCAGGGGCCAAGTACCTGGCGCTGATCCGCCGCAAGTACTTCTCCAGTCCCAAGCTCAACGAGCGCGAGCGCATGGCTTTTGTTCTGGCCGCCTACAACATGGGGCCGGAGCGTGTGCAGGGTATGCGCACCGAAGCGAAGCGCCGCGGTTTGAATCCCAATCAGTGGTTTTTCCAGGTGGAGCGCATCGCCATGGAGCAGGTGGGAATGAACGCCGTCAGTTACGTTAATAGCGTCAACAAGTACTACTTGGCGTTCGATCGGGAACGGGATTCGCTGGAACCCCAAGGGCAAAAGATCGCCTTACGGAAGTGATCGATAAATTTGATTGTTATGGCGCGATTTTTGCGCTTTTAACATGATATTTACTGATTAATATAGCGACCAATCCCCCCCTACTTCGAAAGGCCGACACACCATGAGCACACTGATCAAAACCGCACTGTCTACCCGCGCCGGCTACGGCATGGCTGTTCTGCGGATCTTCGTCGGCATCATCTTCGCTGCCCACGGTTCGCAAAAACTCTTTGGTCTATTTGGTGGTTACGGTCTGGCCGGTACGGCGCAGTGGATGGAAAGCATCGGTCTGGCGCCGGGTCATTTGATGGCGTTGCTGGCGGGCGGTACTGAGTTCTTCGGTGGCCTGGCACTGATCATCGGTTTGCTGACTCGTCCTGCGGCACTGGGCCTGACGTTCACGTTGCTGGTGGCGATCTTCTCGGTGCACATCAGCAACGGCTTGTTCATGGCCAACAACGGTTATGAATTCGCCCTGGCTTTGCTGGGCGGCACGGTCGCTGTTTTGCTCGAAGGCGCAGGCAAACTGTCCGTGGATCGCATCATCGCCAAGTAACGGCTGACTCAGCGTTGATCATTAAAAATCCGGAATCTGAAAAGACTCCGGATTTTTTATGCCTGTTGCTTATCCCTGCTTGAACATCTCTGCGGCACGTTTGCCGATTTCTTCTTGCGACAAGTTTTCTTTACGGGTGGCGAGAAACCACAAATGACCGTAAGGGTCTTTCAGCGTCCCTGAGCGGTCACCGTAGAACTGGTCTTTCACTTCCGAGACCACCACACCTCCAGCGGCAATCGCCTGGGCGTATTGCTTGTCGACATCGTTCACATACAAATGCAGCCCCACCGAGATGCCGGTCTGTTCCGGGCTGCTCAGGGACGCGGCCTCGCAAGGGGTGGCAAGCATGATGGCGGAGTCGCCGATGCGCAGTTCGGCGTGGCCGATGTCGCCGTTAGGGGCGACCAGGCGCATGACTTCGGTGGCGCCGAAGGCTTTTTTGTAGAACTCGATTGCTTCGGCAGCTTTTTTGATTCCAAGGTAGGGCGTGATGCTGTGATATCCCTCGGGTATCGGTTTAACGCTCATGTCGGATCTCCTTTTTTTGTTGGGATGAACGTGACCCTTCACCGTT
>JAPLSD010000087.1 GCA_026398835.1 Pseudomonas sp. | reverse complement strand
TTCATGTCTCCTGCCAATTGTCCCGCTGCATCGCCGGTGCCCCAGAACAGATCCGCACGGACTTCGCCGGCAATGGCGCCGCCAGTGTCCTGAGCTGCCACGGGGCGAACCAGTCCGGTGCCATCAGGTCGGGTGGTCGATAACCACAGCAGGCTACCCAATGGAATCACCTTGCGGTCCACCGCGACGCTGTAGCCTGCGGTCAGCGGCACGTTGAGCGAGCCGCGCGGGCCTTCGTTGCTGTCGGGGTTGCGATTGAAGAACACATAGCTGGGGTTGCTGCCGAGCAACTCGGGTATCCGCGTTGGGTTCGCCTTGGCCCAGGCGCTGATGGCGCCCATGGTCACGTCTTCTTTTTTCAGTTCGCCCTGGTCTACCAGCCAGCGACCGATCGGTCGATATGGGTGGCCGTTCTGATCGGCATAGCCGATGCGCAACTGACGGCCGTCTTCGAGTTGAATGCGGCCCGAGCCCTGGATCTGCAGAAATTGCAGATTCATCGGATCGGTCAGCCAGGCAATGACCGGTGCCTTGACACCCTTGGTCTCAATGGCGGCTGCATCGTCATAGGGCTTGAGCACCCGACCTTCGAGCCGACCCCGCAAGCGTTTGCCTTTGAGCTCCGGGTAAATACTGTCGAGCGCTACGATGATCATGTCGTCGGGCACACCATAAACGGGCACCGTCGCTTGTGTGGTCTGGGCCAGGCTGCCCGGATAAACCGGTTCGTAATAGCCGGTGATCAAACCGTTGCCGCTGCCATTGGCAGAGCGCAGGCCATAGACATCCAAATGTTCTTTGAGAAAACCACGGATATCGCCAGCCGTTTGCGGCACGTTGGCCGCCGCCGCGCAGGTAGTGGCCCAGATCGGGTCAGCCTTGAGTCGGGTGCAGGCGCTGCGCCAGGACCCGAAACCGGCCAGCAAATCGTTGTCGGACACGGCGGGCAATGCATCCCAGGTCGCACTGGTGTAGGTGGCGACAGCATGTGTTTTCGGCTTTGTGTTGTCGCCGCCGGTGCAACCGGCAAGCAGGGCGACCATCGGTAGAGTCCAGGCCAGATTTCGACGCCAGGCCTTGAAATTGCTGTTCATGCGGTACTTCCTTTGCCGGTTGCCCAAGCGCTTGAAGCGTTCAAGCAACCCGTATTGTTAATAGGGCTATTGGTCTTTGCGAATGACGCGAGGATACTGGCCGCCGTTTCCCGTGACCTGAAGCCACCATGACTCTTAAAAGACTTTCTGTTGTATTGCTGGCCTGCCTGACGCTGTCCGCTTGCGGTGGTGTCGATCCGAACTCGCCACTGGGTCAGCGCAAGGCGATTTTCAAGCAAATGCTCAAGACCGGAGAAGACCTGGGCGGTATGTTGCGTGGACGCATTCCCTTCGACGGACCGCGTTTTACCGAGGGAGCGGTGAAACTGGACAGCTTGTCCCATGAACCGTGGAAGCATTTCCCACAGGCCAAAGAAGAAAATCACACAAGCGCCAAGGACGATGTCTGGCAGCAACAGGCACGTTTTCAGGAACTGGCCCGCACGCTGGAAGCTGCCACCGGTGAACTGGTGATCGCCAGCAAGGTCCAGCCCTACAAGGCCAGTAACCTGGGCCCGGCAGTGCAAAAAGTCGAAGACGCCTGTAGTGCATGTCATAAGCAGTTTCGTGATCATTGATTTTTCAGCTCAATAGATAGCTTTGTGGCGAGGGAGCTTGCTCCCTCGCCACAAACGTTCTTACTTATCCAGCTCGTTCAGCGCGTCCTGCAGTTCTTTTCGGGAATTGGCGAGTTTGTCTTTGAGTGTGTTGATCTTCTCGGAGTCGCCCTTTTTCATGGCTTTCTCGAGGTCGGTCTGACGACGACTGACTTCGTGCTTGGCATCGAGCACCTTGTTTTCCCTTTCTTTTTTCAAAGCCGCGTCGGTGCAATGGGCAGTCACTTCGCTTAAGGCTTTTTCCAGGCCCGCCTGCTGATCGCTGTTGCCCTGGGCTTTAGCCTGTTCGATTTGGGCGCTGATGTCCTGACGTTTGGCCGCGCAGCCGGTGAGTTCAGGGATTTCTTCAGCGGCCAGCAGAGGAGCGGCCAGCAGGCTGCAAACGGTGAGCAGGGCGAGCGGTGACAAAAACTTCATAAAGACTCCGCGAAAAAGATCGCAATCAGATCGGCATGCAGATGCGCTATTGGAGCCGTCTGCACCCTTCGGGTTCAAAACTGCCGTTCTAGAAACCATCAATCCCGGCAGTGCGTAATTCTTCACTCAAGGCCAGTACCTGCGGGTCGCGGAAAAAAGCGCTCAATTGCGCGGCGCGTCCCGGGCCGATCCCGGCTTCGGTTTGCCATTGTTCGGTGCTTCTTGCCGCCAGTGACTGCCATGAGCCTGCGAGGCTGGCGTCAGCTGTCGGCGGCAGGCCCAAGGCTTTCAGCCAGCGTTCAAAAGGGCGTTGCCTGGCGCTGTGTAAGCTACTCAACAGGCGGGCGCTGCTGCGCTCGCCGAAGCCGTCAATGTTAGCAAGCTCTTGCGCATCGAGGGTCAACCAATCGAGCAGGCTGTTGATGCGTCCGGCGCTGATCAGTTTTTCCCAGGTGCCAGGGCCAATATGTTGCAATGCGAGTCCTTGTTTGCCGCTGAGCCAGGTCAAGCGTGCCAGAAACTGGCTCTCACACCCCGGCACAGGCTGCCAGCAACTCAGGTGATGAAAGTCCTCCGCCCGGGGTGCAACCACCTCCGGGCGATCCGCGCTGCGCAAAACTACGCCGTCGAGGCGGGGGATGGTCAAGCC
>JAPLSD010000155.1 GCA_026398835.1 Pseudomonas sp. | reverse complement strand
GAACAGGTCGAAGCCGCCGCTTTGCTGGCCGCTGATGGCTTCGGCCAGCAGCTTGCCAGCCAGGTGCGTGGCGTTCACGCCGTGACCTGAGTAGGCCTGGGCGTAATACACATTCGGCTGGTCCTTGAGCCGGCCGATCTGTGGCAAGCGGTTAGCACCGATGCCGATCATCCCGCCCCATTGATAATCGATCTTCACCCTGGCCAGTTGCGGGAACACTTCCAGCATCTTCGGCCGCATATAACCGGCGATGTCCTGCGGGTCGCGCCCGGAATAGTGACAAGCACCGCCGAACAACAAGCGCCGGTCCGCCGAGAGACGGTAGTAATCCAGCGCTACCCGTTGATCGCAGACCGCCATGTTCAGTGGCAGCAGTGCATGGGCCTGGGCCTCGCTCAAAGGTTCGGTGGCGATGATATAGCTGCCGGCCGGCAGTACTTTACCGCTGAGTTCAGGGTTGAGTCCGTTGAGGTAGGCATTGCAACCCAGCACTAGCGTCTTGGCCCGCACTGAACCCTGCGCGGTGTGTACACGAACTTCAGGGCCGTAATCGATGTGGGTGACAGCCGATTGCTCGAACAGCTTCACGCCCAGTTGCTGCGCGGCGAGGGCTTCGCCCAGCACCAGATTCAACGGATGCAGATGCCCAGAGCCCATATCGATCAAGCCGCCGACATAACGGTCGGAGCCCACCACGGTGTGCATTTCATGGGCTTGCAGCAGGCGGGTTTCGTAGCGATATCCGAGGCTGCGCAGTTCCTCGGCGTCCTCGGCGAATCCTTCAAGGTCGCGGGGTTTGTTGGCGAGATCGCAATAACCCCAGGTCAGGTCGCACGGGATCTGAAAGCGCTCGACTCGCTGACGGACAATCTCTACCGCTTCCAGGCCCATCAGTTTCATCTGGCGCACGCCGTCCGCGCCGATCACGTTGGCGAACTGATCGAGACCATGGCCGACACCGCGAATCAGTTGTCCACCGTTGCGCCCGCTGGCCCCCCAGCCGATTTTGCGCGCTTCCAGCAGCACCACGCTGAGGCCGCGTTCGGCCAGTTCGATCGCCGTGTTCAATCCGGAGAAACCGCCACCAACCACACAGACGTCAGCCTGCAACTCGCCTGTGAGCACCGGGTGGTCGGGCTGCGGCAGGCTGCTGGCGGCGTAGTAAGAAGCGGGGTGCTGGTTGGGGACAGGTTGCTGAGCACGGGCGTTCATGTGCGTAATCCTGATTATTGTGTTTGGAAAACTTTACGGAGCATAAGCCGGACCTTTCCGGCGCGGCAACACTGGTCGGCTGGCGCTGTCTGGAACTTGGCTTTTAAGGCAGAATCCCACTCCATACACTTTCCCGGTAACCGCTTCGATGAGCTGCAACAGCCAGAAAATTCGCACGCTCCGGCAGCAGATCCCCTCGTTCGAGTGTGTCCCCGGCTGCCATGACTGCTGCGGTCCGGTGACCACTTCGACTGAAGAAATGTCCCGTTTACCGCGCAAGACCGCCGCCGAGCAAGATGCGGCGATGGACGAGTTGAACTGCGTACACCTGGGGCCTAACGGTTGCACGGTGTACGACGAGCGTCCGTTGATCTGTCGTCTATTCGGCACCACGCCGACCTTGCCGTGCCCCAACGGCCGACGCCCGGTGGAGATGATT
>JAPLSD010000185.1 GCA_026398835.1 Pseudomonas sp. | reverse complement strand
GCTATTGGTCAAGCTGACCGGTGCCAGGCGCTTGCTGGAAGTCGGTACTTTCACCGGCTACAGCGCTTTGTGCATGGCTTCAGCCTTGCCGGAGGACGGCACGTTGGTCTGCTGCGATATCCCGGGTGATTACAACGCCACCGCCCGCCGTTATTGGCAGGAGGCGGGTGTGGCGAAGCGGATTGATTTGCGCCTGGCACCTGCGCTGGAAACCCTGGCGAAGATCGAGCAGCAAGGGCAGGGTGGTTGTTTCGACTTGATCTTCATCGATGCCGACAAAGCCAACTATCCGGCCTATCTGGAGAGTGCATTGCGTCTGCTGCGAAGTGGTGGGCTGGCGATTTTCGATAACACGCTGTGGAGCGGGCGGGTGCTTGAGGTGAATCCCGAGAGTGAAGATACTCGAGCCATCCAGGCGCTAAACCGCGCCTTGAAGGATGACCCGCGTGTCGACTTGTCACTGTTGCCGTTAGGCGATGGACTGACGTTGTGTCGCAAGCTGTAGGCAATGACCTTTCCCAAATGTCGTTAGATAAGAAATTGGCGCGCCGAATGCAAACCTTGTGGCGAGGGGCCGGGCGTTTTTTTGATCGATGGCACACAATCGCGGTTGAACGCCCCGGGTTTAATTGACGCTCCACCCCCAACCCTCTAACCTTCGCGACTTGTTTCAGGTGCTCTGTGGCCGACGGTCGACAGAGTGAAACAGGGAAGCCGGTGAGTGCGCGTTCTAACAGAACGGGCAGCGATCCCGGCGCTGCCCCCGCAACGGTAAATGAGTCAAGACTGTGCTTTGTGCCACTGTGTCGTGTGTCGACATGGGAAGGTGTGCAGTCCGGGGTAAACCCACTCATGAGCCCGGAGACCGGCCTGATTCATCCAACGGCATCACGGTGGGCGATGCCAGGCTTATGCCGTCTATTTCTATTCCTGCCCCCCATTATCCACCCTAGTGGAGAGCTGCCATGACTGAATCCCCTGATCGTGACGAACGCCATCTGGCGCGCATGCTGCGCAAAAAAGCCGTCATCGACGAGCGCATTGCCAACTCACCAAACGAATGCGGATTGTTGTTGGTTCTGACCGGCAACGGCAAAGGCAAAAGCAGTTCCGCCTTCGGCATGCTTGCCCGGGCCATGGGTCACGGCATGCAATGCGGCGTGGTGCAGTTCATCAAGGGTCGCAACAGCACCGGTGAGGAGCTTTTCTTTCGACGCTTCCCCGAGCAAGTGCGCTTTCACGTGATGGGCGAAGGCTTTACCTGGGAAACCCAGGACCGTCAGCGTGACATCGCCGCGGCTGAAGCTGCCTGGGAAGTGTCCCGTGAACTGCTGCGAGACCCGGCCATCGGCCTGGTGGTGCTCGATGAATTGAACATCGCCCTCAAGCACGGCTATCTGGACCTGGACCAGGTGCTCAGCGACTT
>JAPLSD010000020.1 GCA_026398835.1 Pseudomonas sp. | reverse complement strand
GTGGCTGGTGTTTCGGTTTCGGCCTGTTTGGCGCCGGCACCAGCTGGATCTACTACAGCATTCACAACTTTGGCGGTGCTTCGGTGCTGCTGGCCGGGTTGCTGATGCTGGCCTTCACCGCTGCGATTGCCTGGTTCTTTGGCCTGCCCGCCTGGATTTGGGCGCGCTGGATCCGCCGTAACGAAGCACCTCTGGCCGACGCCCTGGCCTTTGCCGCACTGTGGCTGGCCCAGGAAGCATTCCGCGGCTGGTTCCTGACCGGCTTTCCATGGCTATATTCCGGCTACAGTCAACTCGACGGCCCACTGGCCGGGCTCGCACCACTGGGCGGCATGTGGTTGATCTCCTTCTCCCTGGCCCTGACCGCCGCGCTGCTGTACAACCTGCCGCGCCTGATCATGACCGGGCGCAAAGTGTTTATCGCCGCCGGCCTGCTGTTACTGGTTGCCCCTTGGGGGATCGGCATGGCGCTCAAAGGCCACGCCTGGACCAGCCCATCGGGTGCGCCGCTGTCGGTTGCGGCGATTCAGGGTAATGTCGAACAAAGCATGAAGTGGGATCCGGAGCAGCTGAACGCGCAACTGGCGCTGTACCGCGACATGAGCTTCAGCTCCAAGCGCGTGGACTTGCTCATCTGGCCAGAAACTGCGATCCCGGTTCTGAAGGAATCGGCCGAAGGTTATCTGAACATGCTCGGCAACTTCGCTGCAGAACGTAATTCCGCACTGATTACCGGCGTACCGATCCGTGAGGAAGTACGCCATGTGAAGCGTTACTTCAACGGCATCACCGTAGTCGGCGAAGGCGATGGCACCTACCTGAAGCAGAAACTGGTGCCGTTTGGCGAGTACGTGCCGTTGCAGGATCTGCTGCGCGGGCTTATCGCCTTCTTCGACCTGCCGATGTCGGACTTTGCCCGCGGCTCGGCCGATCAGCCGTTGCTGCAAGCCAAGGGTTATCAGATTGCACCGTTCATCTGCTATGAAGTGGTTTACCCGGAATTCGCCGCCAGCCTTTCGGCCCGCAGCGACCTGCTGCTGACCATCAGCAACGACACTTGGTTCGGCACCTCCATCGGCCCGCTGCAACACTTGCAGATGGCGCAGATGCGCGCCCTGGAGGCCGGACGCTGGATGATTCGCGCCACCAATAACGGCGTCACTGGCCTGATCGACCCATTTGGCAAAATCACCGTGCAGATTCCGCAGTTCAAACGCGGCATCCTCTACGGTGAAGTAGTGCCGATGCACAACCTGACGCCGTACCTGCAATGGCGTTCGTGGCCGCTGATCATTCTGTGCGTGCTGTTGTTCGGCTGGGCATTACTGGCCAGCCGGATGGCCAAAACGGTTTAACTGTCGCAAAAAGATCGTCCGCGCTCGGACGATCTTTTGACTTTCAGCGGTAAAACAACGAATACCCCACCTGCCCCACCGCCTCATTAAGCAACTGCCCGCTTTGCCAGATCGACTTGAACTCCGGCATCCAGCCACCCAGTGGCCGAGCGTTATCTCCCCCTAAAAACCCCACCGGCGCGGCTACAACGGTGAAACCTGCCCGTTCGAAACTCCACACCGAACGCGGCATATGCGCGGCCTGGGTCACCACAACGACTCGTTTGATGCCCAGCGGCTGAAGCACTTCAGCGGTGAACTGAGCATTCTCCCAGGTCGTGCGACTACGCCCTTCCTGCCAACTGACCGTCACAGCAAAATCATCCCGCAGAGACTCGGCCATCAGCGCCGCCTCGGTAGGCGGTGTTCCGTAATGCAGGCCGCCACTGGTTAACACCGGCAAGCCTGAGGCCTTGGCCAGGCGCGCCGCATAACGCTGGCGCTCCAACCCCACGCCGGTCGGCTGATCAGAGCCCCAGGCCGGATCGCCTCGTTCTCGGCCCGAGCCCAATACCACAATCGCATCCGCGCGCTCGGCCAGCGTTGCCCATTCACTACGATCCAGCGGCGGCACGCGCTCAAGCGCATGGGCACTCCACTCCACGACAATCGGCAAACTCATCAGCCAGAAGCCGCCAACGCCTAGCGCAAAGCACACGCCCGCCAAGCGCGGGCGGGACCGACGAAACCACCAGGCACACAGGAGCAGCAGCAAAAGAATGCCGGGCGGCAACAGAAGTTGTTTAACGAAATAACGAAAAGGCATCGGGCATCTCCAAAGATGCCCGAAGCCTAAGTGGGTTGAAGCAAAGCAACAACATATGTTGAAGGCATTTCAATGGAAACGCCTGGACGTGTAACGTCATGCAGGGTGCCCCGATTGGGGCCGCATACACTTATTTGAACTGCTGGGACCGGACCTTTACCGCGTCCCCGGCAGGGGGCTTGCCTCTCAACCATATTATCTTGGCCGAACGTGGGGCTTCTTTATGTTTTACGGCGTCCAGCACGTTTGAATATGCTTCACGTTCACTGCGGTCCAGATAAGCCTTGATCAACTCAAACTCAGCGCGACTCAAACCACGTAACTCCAACTCGACAGGACGCTCATCGCGCAACCGGCCTGCGGTTTTTGCCGCATCCAAGGCCATACCAAGACGGTCGATCAGCCGTTCATACAACTCGGGTTTTGTTACTTTTCGCTGCGACTCAACCATCCGCTCACCTCATTGAAGATAAGACACACTCCCCTTTTTGAGCTTAGCCCCACTGAAGAAACCGGCCTGCTGCCGCGACCAACGGCCCCCGGGGCGCCGCTGGGTGCAATCAGGGTTTCCCTCGGTAGAGCGCGGTCATGTATGCTACGGCGCTTCCTGTAACTCCACTTCCAGCTCGACTGGGCACCGAAAACGCCACATTAGGCGTCGTCACCGTCCAGCGTCGCATTGAAGAGGATTAGGCCACCCCTATTCAGTTCAAAAGTAGCCATGCACGAACAATATCAGCCCCGTGAAATCGAAGCCGCCGCCCAGTCGTTCTGGGACGAGCAAAAGTCCTTTGAAGTCAGTGAACAGCCAGGCAAGGAGACGTTCTACTGCCTGTCGATGTTCCCTTACCCCAGCGGAAAGCTACACATGGGGCATGTGCGCAACTACACCATTGGCGACGTGATCTCCCGCTATCAGCGCATGCAAGGCAAAAACGTCCTGCAACCCATGGGCTGGGACGCCTTTGGCATGCCAGCGGAAAACGCCGCGATGAAAAACAACGTCGCGCCGGCCAAGTGGACCTACGAAAACATCGCCTACATGAAAACCCAGCTGCGAAGCCTGGGCCTGGCCGTCGACTGGTCGCGCGAAGTCACCACCTGTAAACCTGATTACTACCGCTGGGAACAATGGCTGTTCACTCGCCTGTTCGAAAAAGGCGTGATCTACCGCAAGAACGGCACCGTCAACTGGGATCCGGTGGACCAGACCGTTCTGGCCAACGAACAAGTGATCGACGGTCGCGGCTGGCGTTCCGGCGCGCTGATCGAGAAGCGCGAAATCCCGATGTACTACTTCAAGATCACCGCCTACGCGGATGAGCTGCTGGAGAGTCTCGACGATTTGCCAGGCTGGCCCGAGCAAGTCAAAACCATGCAGCGCAACTGGATTGGCAAATCCCGCGGCATGGAAGTGCAGTTCCCTTACGACCAGGCCTCTATTGGCGAAGCCGGCGTACTGAAAGTCTTCACCACCCGTCCGGACACCCTGATGGGCGCGACCTACGTCGCCGTGGCCGCCGAACATCATCTGGCGGCCCTGGCTGCAAAAGGCAACCCTGAGCTGCAAGCCTTCATCGCTGAATGCAAAGGCGGCAGCGTGGCGGAAGCCGACGTCGCGACTCAAGAAAAGAAAGGCCTGCCGACTTCGCTGTTCGTAGAGCACCCACTGACCGGCGAAAAACTGCCAGTGTGGGTCGCCAACTACGTCCTCATGCACTACGGCGACGGTGCGGTAATGGCCGTACCCGCTCACGACGAACGCGATTTCGAGTTCGCCACCAAGTACAGCTTGCCGATCAAGAGCGTAGTGCGCACCAGCGCTGGCGATGAAACGCTTGCTCCATGGCAGGATGCCTACGGCGAATACGGCCAGCTGATCAATTCCGGTGAATTCGACGGTCTGGACTTCGCCGGTGCTTTCGATGCGATCGAAGTCGCCCTGATCAAGAAAAATCTTGGCGCCTCCCGCACCCAGTTCCGT
>JAPLSD010000740.1 GCA_026398835.1 Pseudomonas sp. | reverse complement strand
GCGCTCCCCGGAAAAACTCGGGAAGTGTCCGCCGTGCACGGTGCGAATCGGCAGTTCGCGCAGTCGCTGCAGGCTTTTCGCGTAGTCCTCGAGATTGGAATGGTAGGCGTCTTCGATCAATGGGCCGTCATAGATGATGTCGCCACTGAACAGCGTGCCGGTGGCGGCTTCCCAGAGGCTGATACCGCCCGGTGAATGGCCGGGTGTGTGCAGCACCTGCAACGTGCGGTTACCGAGGTCGAGCACGTCGCCTTCTTCGATCAAACGGGTAGCGGGCGCAGCCTTGACCCGGTATTCGGCGTAGCACAACGGGCAATCGGGATGAGCCTCGAACATGTCGTCGCCGACGAAAGCCGTGGCCAAGGTGTTGTCGCCATTGGGCGCGGCGAGAATCTGCGCTTCGGCCGGGTGGACCAGGCGTTCGGGGAATTCGTGATGACCGGCGATGTGGTCGAAATGACAATGGCTGGCCACTGCCAGCAGCGGTCGTTCGGTAAGCCAGGGCAGTTGCTCGCGCAGGCTGACCAGCCCGGAGCCGCTGTCCACCAACAGGTCTTTGTCGCGGCCCTGAATGTGCCACAGGTTGCAGCGGTAGAAAGGCCGGATATACGGCTCGTGAATCAAGCGCACGCCATCGCTCAGGGTTTTGACTTCGAACCATTGATCTTGGCTGACAATTTTCATTTGGGGCTCCTCGGGGAAGAACCTTCAGGCGAAAAAAAAACGGGTGCGGCAACCGACGCCGCACCCGTCGAAGAAAAAGGTTAAGCCGTTTCTATTCTCAGATTAGATCGCGTTGGCCACTGCCACCGGGCGAGGGGAAAACAGGCTGACCACCACGAAGCTGATCAAACCTACCGCCAGGCTGTAGTAGATCGGCGTGTTGGCATCCAGACCGTCCTTGAGCATGAACACCAGTGCAGTGACAAAGCCCAGGCCCATGCTGGCGATAGCTCCGGCGGTGGTCGCGCGTTTCCAGAAAATGGCACCCATCAGTGGGATCAACATGCCGCCCACCAACAGGTTGTAGGCCAGGGTCAGAGCACTGATCACGTCGTTGACCACCAGCGCAATACACAGCACCACGAGACCGGTCAGCAGGGTGAACAGACGGTTGATGTTCAGGCTCGACTGTTTGCCGCCGCGCAGTCTTGGCAGCAGGTCTTCGGTCAGGGTGGTGGAAGCGGCCAGCAGGCCGGCACTGGCGGTGGACATCATCGCTGCCAGCGCTGCGGCGATCACCAGACCGCGCAGACCGTCCGGCAAGGACACTTTGACGATCGCTGCGAAGGCGTTGTTGACGTTGTCCAGATCCGGCAGCAGCACGTGAGCGGCCATGCCGATCAGGGCGCAGGCCAGGCCGTAAGCAATGCAGTAGAAACCGGCGAACGTACCTGCGTATTGCGCGACTTTTTCATTTTTGGCAGTGAACACACGCTGCCAGATGTCTTGGCCGATCAGGATCCCGAAGAAGTAGATCAGAAAGTAGGTGATGATCGTGTCCCAGCCGATGGTGGTGAAGCTGAAACTGGACGCAGGCAATTTGGTGACCAGCTCATCCCAACCGCCGACGCGGTACAGGCAGATCGGCAGCAGGACAAACATCAGGCCGACAGTCTTGATCACGAACTGGACGATGTCGGTCAGGGTCAGCGACCACATGCCGCCGATGGTCGAGTAAACCACCACCACACCACCACCGAGCATCACCGAAATCCAGAACGGCAGGCCGAACAGCACTTGCAGTACGGTGCCAATGGCCAGGATCGAGGTCACGCCGATCATCAGCGCGTACGCCAGCATGATCACCGCGCTGGCCTGACGGGCCATCGGGTTGTAGCGTTTTTCCAGCACTTGGGTGACGGTAAAGATTCGCAGCTTGAGCAGCGGTTTGGCCAGGAACAGGTTCAGCGCGATGATGCCGCAACCCAGTGCTGCGCAGAGCCAGAAACCGGAGATCCCGTGGACGTAGCCCAGACGTACGGTGCCGACTGTCGACGCGCCGCCGAGTACGGTGGCGGCCATGGTGCCCATGTACAGGGTCGGGCCGAGGTTGCGACCGGCCACCAGGTAATCTTCGTGGGTCTTGGCCTTGCGCATGCCGTAGTAACCGAGCACCAGCATGCCCGCGGCATAGATGAGAACAACAAATAAATCCAAAGCCATTACAGCGTGTCTCCGATTGTCTTTTTTATAGTGAAACCAAACTCGAACCTGTGGGAGCGGGCTAGCCCGTTCCTACAGGTCATGTGCTTGAATCAGGCTGTTTGTCGTATTACAGATTTGGCGCGCGAATCCGTGCGCTTGCTGCGTGGGTCGTTCGGGCTGAAACCAATGTCGGCTCCGGAAACAGGCTCAGCAGTGTCAGTTACACCAGCGAAGGCAGGCCAGGGAGACCGGCAAGTTGAAATCGATGCCGCCAGCCAGGTTACCGAGCGGGCCGAGGAACTGTCCCGGCAGGTTGACGAAGCACAGACCGACCAGTGCGCTCGGGATCCAGGTATCTAGGCCGACACCCGTTCGGCGGCGGCCTTCAACACCTGATCACGTTCGCTCATGGTCATTGCTCAGCGGTGGGCCACGCCCGGCAGTACGCAGAGCATTTCGTACAGCAGGTTGGCG
Organism: Pseudomonas sp.; assembly: GCA_026398835.1. Taxonomy (GTDB): domain Bacteria; phylum Pseudomonadota; class Gammaproteobacteria; order Pseudomonadales; family Pseudomonadaceae; genus Aquipseudomonas. The sequence continues at coordinate 294 of JAPLSD010000740.1, read as the reverse complement.
CCCAGCAGCGAGGTGTTACCGGTGGTGTCGTAAGGCGGCGAAACTTCTACCAGATCGCAGCCGATCAGGTCGAGCCCTTGGCAGCCGCGGATGATCTCGATCGCTTGAATGGTGGTCAGGCCGCCGATTTCCGGGGTGCCGGTGCCAGGTGCCCAGGCCGGGTCGATGCCGTCGATGTCGAAGCTCAGGTACACAGGGCCGCCGCCGACTTTCTCGCGGACTTCAGCCATCAGCGGTGCCATCGAGTGATGCCAGCATTCTTCGGCCTGAATCACACGGAAGCCCTGTTTACGG
>JAPLSD010000428.1 GCA_026398835.1 Pseudomonas sp. | reverse complement strand
TCGGTGTTCTGCTTGATCAGGGCGATAGCCGGCAAGAAGCGCGCACGTTGCAGGCCATCTTTGTACAGACCGTCCGGGACGATGTTCGATGTCGCGACCAGGGTCACGCCATTTTTGAACAGCTCTTCCATCAGCGTGCCGAGAATCATCGCGTCGGTAATGTCGGAAACGAAGAACTCATCGAAACAGATCACCCGCGCTTCGTCGGAGAAGCGTTTGGCGATGATGGTCAGCGGGTTTTTCTCGCCGGGCAGGGTCTTCATTTCTTCGTGCACGCGCTTCATGAAGCGGTGGAAGTGAGTGCGGACCTTTTCCTTGAACGGCAGGGCTTCAAAGAAGGTATCGACCAGATAGGTCTTGCCGCGACCAACACCGCCCCAGAAGTACAGCCCCTTGACCGGCGCCTGATCTTTCTTGCCAAACAGTTTGCCGAACAGGCCCGGCTTGATCTGCGAGGCCGCGACCAGATCGTCGTACAGGCGTTGCAAATGACGTACCGCAGTTTCCTGGGCGGCGTCATGAAAGAATTCCGGGCGTTTCAGATCAGCTTGATATCGTTCTAGGGGCGTCATAATTCGTTAGCAAGGCAACAAAAACGGGCCGTCACTGTAGCGACGGCCCTTGGGAATGGCAATCAACCCTTAGTCGGGCAGATGCTCGATTAGTCCTGCGCAGGTGTCAGAGCAACCCGCAAGGCGTCGATGGCGGCATCGCGAGCAGCGCTGTCAGCGAATGTCGGGCTGTCGGCCACGCACTCGCCTTCCAGCCACACGCTGAAGCTCAGGCCTTCACTGCGCAGGTCCAGTTCCTGACCTGCTTGCAGTTGCTTGGTCACCGCGCCAGCAGTTTTACCGTCGGCGAAGTTGCACGACAGCAACAATTGCTCGCCGTCGGCCGCCAGCAGACGGAAGCGGAAACTGCCGTCATCTTCACGGAAACTGACGAAGCGCGCGGCTTTCGCAGCTTTTTTCTTGGTAATCGTGGTGGCCTGCGTCTGATTGACGAAAGACCGCAGGCCGACCGCTTCACGCAGTTCGTTGAGGAACGGTGTGGCGACACTGCGGGCTTTCTTCGCACCGGTCTGCAGGATGTCTTCCAGGTCCGCCGGACGTTCCATTAGCTGGTGATAGCGCTCGCGGGATTCACCCAGCTCGCTGTCCAGCAGTTGGAACAGGCGATTTTTTGCTTCACCCCAACCCAGTCCTTGCAGCAGCTCGCTGCGAAATTCGTCGGACTGTGCCGGTGTGGCGAAGGCCTGGAACAGGGTGAACAGGTGCGAGTTGTCCGGGTCCTTGGCTTCGCCGGGGGCGCGGGAATCAGTGACGATCCGCGAGATGGCGTCCTTCATTTCCTTGGCGCTGCTGAACAACGGGATGGTGTTGTCGTAGCTTTTGGACATCTTCCGGCCGTCGAGACCTGGCAGAGTGGCCACGCTCTCTTCGATCACGGCTTCCGGCATGGTGAAGAATTCTTTGCCCTGGCCGAACAGGTGGTTGAAGCGCTGGCCAATGTCGCGCGCCATTTCCACGTGCTGGATCTGATCGCGGCCGACCGGAACCTTGTGCGCGTTGAACATCAGAATGTCCGCGGCCATCAGCACCGGGTAGCTGTATAGGCCCATGGTGATGCCGGCATCCGGGTCTTCACCGGTTTCGACGTTCTTGTCCACCGAGGCCTTGTAGGCATGGGCGCGATTGAGCAAGCCCTTGGCCGCAACGCAAGTCAGCAACCAGGTCAGCTCAGGGATTTCCGGAATATCGGACTGGCGATAGAACGTCACCCGATCCACATCCAGACCACCGGCCAGCCAGGTCGCGGCGATTTCCAGACGCGAGCGCTGAATGCGCAGCGGGTCATCGCATTTGATCAGGGCGTGGTAGTCGGCCAGGAAGTAGAACGAATCGGCATTGCTGTCACGGCTGGCAACGATCGCGGGACGGATGGCCCCGGCATAGTTGCCCAGGTGCGGCGTGCCGGTGGTGGTGATGCCGGTGAGGATACGCGTACGAGTAGTCATGGGTAATCGCTTATCAGACTGCAATCAATTCGAAAGGCGCGGCAGTATCAGATCTTTGAGGTCCGTCAGCTTGCCGTGAAAAAAGTGTCCGCATTCTGCCACTTTCAGCAGCTCATGGGGGCGATCAAGGGCGTCGGACCAGTCGTAGACCAGTTGCGGATCGATCACTTCGTCGGTTTCTGGCTGAATCAGGGTCAGCGGACAATTTTGTGGCAACTGATCCTGGTCGCCCAGACGCATGACCGCAGGCGCGACCATGAATAAGTGAGCCAGTGTTTCGCCCCTGCCTTCCAGGCGGCCGCCAAGGCTGGCCGCGACGAAACCGCCGAAGGAGAAACCGAACAGCGTGATGGGCAGCTCAGGATGCTGCGCCCGAAACCATTGCGCCACCGCCAGCGCATCATCGACTTCACCGGTCCCCATATCATGGCTGCCGGCGCTGGCGCCGACGCCGCGATAGTTGAAGCGCAACGTGATCAAACCAGCATCTCGCGCCGTGCGTTGCACAGTCGAAACAACTTTATTGAGCATGGTGCCACCCTGCACCGGGTTCGGGTGACAGATCAGCGCCAGGCCACGGGCGTCGGGCTGATCCAGGTACAAAGCTTCCAATTGGCCAACCGGGCCATCGATAAATACAGGGGTTTCGCGCATAAGCAAGGAAGGAACTCCGTGACCTCGAATTGGGTCGACTCGTCTAGCTAAAAGTCTGTGCCTGGCATGATTGCGATCTCGTCGCGGTATACAGCGCAGGTCCGAGCCGTTAACGTAAAGCAAAGCCGTTTATAGAGGAAGGACTCGTGGAACACTCGCTCTTAGTTTGGTTGTTGCCGACTCTTGCCCTGGTTGCCGGTGTCGCCATTGGATTTCTGGTCGCTCGTCTGCTGCCCAATGCCGCGCCTAACCGCACGCAACGTCAGCTGGATGATATTCAGGAACGTTTTGACAGCTATCAGAACGAAGTGGTCACCCACTTCAACAGCACCGCAGCTTTGGTCCAGAAACTCACTCAGAGCTATCAGGATGTGCAAGACCATCTCGCCGAGGGCGCCAATCGTCTGGCCCTGGACGAACTGACTCGCCAACGCCTGCTGGCCGCGCTACACGCCGACTCGGCACAAGCACCACGGGAACGCCTGACGCCACCGCGCAGCCAGGAAGCGCCGAAAGATTACGCACCCAAAACGCCGAACGCTCCCGGCATGCTCGATGAGCAGTACGGCCTGAAGAAATAATCAGGGTTCAAGCGTAAAAAAAGCCCGCCCGGTCTACTGAAGATCGGGCGGGCTTTTTCGTGCCTGAGTGTTAGTCGAGCTTATTGCTGGCCTTGCTGCTGATACTGCTGGCCAGGAATCGGCTTGAGGTTGACCTCTACCCGACGGTTCTGCGAGCGGCCATTGGTGTCGGCGTTGCTGGCGATCGGGTTATCCGGGCCAGCACCGCGAGCCGACAGGTTGGCACCGCCGACGCCCTGGGACGTCAGGTAGGTCGCTACGCTTTGAGCGCGACGTTGGGACAGGTCCATGTTGTGCTGACGGCTGCCGGTGCTGTCGGTGTAACCCACGATCTCGATCTGGTTCTGGTTGAACTCCTTGAGGGAGCCCGCCAGGTTGTTCAGTGGCTGATAGAAACCAGGGGCGATGTTTGCCGAATCGGTCGCGAAGGTGATGTTGCCCGGCATGATCAGTTTGATCTGATCGCCCTGGCGCTGCACTTCGACGCCGGTATTGGCCATGCTTGCACGCAGCTTGGCTTCCTGTTTGTCGGCGTAGTAGCCGTAACCGGCGGCGGATGCACCAACCACCGCGGCGCCAATCAGCGCGCCTTTGCCACGGTTGTTGTGGTCGATGGCAGCACCGGCCAGCGCACCGGCCAAGGCCCCCAAACCACCGTATTTGGCAGTTTTGCTCATGCCCGTGGAACCCGTGGAGCTATCGGCCTGCCCCTGGTTGTCATACGGGTTCTGGTTCGCACAGCCGGACAACAAGGCCACGGCAGTAGCGACAATAATCAAACGACGCGAGGTGAACATGGAGAGCTCCTACTTTTTTTGCATTCTGTGGTGCAGCTGACGATGGCAATAGATCTTTGCTGGCGTTGGAACACGACAATCGGCAAAAATTCCGTGAGTCCGTCTACGCCAGAAAATCAGGCTCGCACAAAGGGGTTTTCACGCATTTCATCGCCCAGACGGGTATCGGGACCATGCCCGGTAATCACGGTTGCGTCTTCATCGAGGGTATACAGACGCTGCTTGATCGAACGCACGATCGTCGCCTGATCACCCCCCCACAAGTCCGTACGCCCTACCCCGCGACGAAACAGCGTGTCACCGGCAATCAGCAGCTTAGCCTCAGAAAACCAAAAGCTCATAGATCCTGGTGTGTGACCGGGTGTGTGCAGCGCAACGCCACAACCGCAGGCCAGCTCTTCGTCATCCGCCAACCAGCGATCCGGAGACGGGACGGGCGTGTAAGGAACGCCGAACATGCTGCACTGCATCTCCAGGTTGTCCCAGAGGAACTGATCCTCTTTGTGCAGGTGCAGCGTCGCGCCGGTTTTTTCCTTCAATTGGCCGGACGCCAGGAAGTGATCGAGATGGGCGTGGGTGTGGATGATGCTCACCACCTTGAGCCCCAACGCATCGAGCCGCGCCAGGATCAGCTCATGATTGCCACCCGGATCGACGACGATGGCC